>CAMWIB010000047.1 GCA_947174215.1 uncultured Clostridia bacterium | reverse complement strand
ATGCTCGTCTATCAGGGCGTAATAAACTCTATGGATATTCCAAAGGGCTTGATTATGGAAATGGGCGGCGGCTCTACCAACCTCATTTATTACAACCGCCGCAACCTCATACATTTTGAAACGCTTCCGTTCGGAGCGGTTACGCTTACGGATTTGTTCAAGGCGGATATTGCAAATCCGCAGGAGCGCGCGCAGAAGATAGAGGACTTCATCAGCGCACAGCTTGAAAAGGTGGAGTGGCTTGATACGGTTGAGCCTGATACTCACTTCGTCGGCGTTGGCGGCAGTTTCAGAAATCTCGGCAGAATCAGCCGTCTTATCACGAAGTATCCGCTTAATATGACTCACAACTACGAGCTTACGACGGACACATTCAAGCACATTTACAAGACGATAAGCAAACTTGATTTGGATAGCACGATGAAGATTAAGGGCATATCCAGCGGCAGAGCGGATATTTTCCCGAGCGCGCTTGCGGTTATGAGTGCGGTCTTGAAGAAGTTCGACTTCCAGAAGATTACGATAAGCGGATGCGGTCTGCGCGAGGGCGCAATGTTCCGCTACGCCGTGCCTACCATCGGTGAAAGACCGCTCAGCGACGTGCTTGGACATTCTCTGTATACGCAGATGAAGTACTTTGACATCAACATCGGTCACGCGGAACACGTGTACAACATTTCCATTCAGCTTTTCAAACAGCTCAAAGTGTTGCACAAGATGCCGCGCTCTTACGTCAGAGTCTTAAAAATCGCCGCGCTTCTGCACGACAGCGGTATGCGTATCAAGTTCTACAATCACCAGCTCCATTCGCAGTACATCATTCTCAACAGCAACCTCTACGGCGTTCCGCACAAGGATATAGTGCTTGCTTCCTTCGTGGCGGTAGGTCATAGAAGTATGGAGTTCTCAAAGGAGGACCTCCTCAAATATAAGGATATGATTACGGCGGACGATTTGGAAGCGCTCAGAAAGCTCAGCGTTATATTGCGTATAGCAGAGAGCTTTGACAGAAGCCAGAGCAGAGTCGTGTCGGGAGTCAACTGCGACGTTCTCGGCGACAGCGTAATCGTAAAGACGGAGTCTGAGAGCGGCGGAGATTGCTCCCTTGAAATTAAGGACGCGCTCAGCGTATCCGCAGATTTCAAGGCGACGTTCGGAAAGAATCTTGAAATTCTCTGATAACGCGGGATAACGGTTCGCGTACGAATATTTGCGTACGAGCGATGGTTTCGCATTATCGCATTATACTGATATGAAAAAGTTTTCAAAGCGCGTGGTGCTTGCATCCGCTTCTCCGCGCAGGCGAGAGATACTCACGGATATGGGCGTTGAATTTGAGATTCAACCCTCCGATATAGACGAGAGCCGTATAAAGGCGGCGAGTCCGAGATTGCTCACAAGGAAGCTTGCCGTAGCAAAAGCGGAAGCGGCAGACGTGAGCGGCGCGACGGTTATAGGCGCGGATACGGTGGTCGTACTCGGCGGCAAGGTGTACGGAAAGCCGCATACCAAGGATAACGCCGTACGTATGCTCGGTGAGCTGTGCGGAAGATGGCATACCGTTTATACGGGCGTATGCGTGATTTGCGACAATGAAAAGATTTGCTTCACCGTGCGCTCTAAGGTCAAACTCAAAGCGCTCGGCAAAGAAGAAATCGCACGCTACGTAGAGGACGCAAATCCACTTGATAAGGCGGGCGCGTACGGAATACAGGACGGACGCGTCGTTGAGAAATACAGGGGTAGCTATACGAACATCGTTGGCCTGCCCAAAGAAAAGCTTGCAAGCGTTCTTGCAAGGATTGGAGTAACAAATGGCAACTGTTGAACTTTCTATTGATTTGGGAAGCAAGTTTATCACGATATATCAAAAGGGGATAGGGCTTGTGCTTTGCGAGCCTGCTCTCGTCATTGCCACTATGGCAAACCATAAGACGGAATTGCGCGAGGCGGGATACCGTGCGCAGAGCATTATGGCGGATTCGCTTGGCGGCGCGAGAGTGATGACTCCTATCAAGGAGGGCGTCGTTGTGGACGAGGAAACCGCCGCGATGATGCTCAAATATTTCCTTAAAAAGATTATCCCTTCAAGCATAATTCCGCCAACCATAAAGGCGATTGTATCCATATGCTCATCGTCCTCGGGTTCTGACAGACGTGCGGTTGAAAAGTGCTGTCTGAAAGCGGGTATAAAGGAAGTTACGCTTGTTGAAGCTCCGCTTTCGCTGTTGGCGTACACGGGCAGTATCGGCGGACTTATCGTGGATATCGGCGGCGGCAAGACGGAAATTGCCGCAGTTACCAATCGCGGTATCGCCGCAGGTTGCTCCGTCAATATTGCGGGCGACGCATTTAACAACGCTATTATTGACAGAATGTTCTCGCTGTACGGCGTAAAGGTCGGCGAGTATACGGTTGAAAATTTGAAGCAGTCCGCGCTGTCCTTCTACGACAACGACGCGAGCGTGTACTCGGTTATGGGAAGCGGCAAGGACGGAAGCCCGCGCAGTATAGACATCTCCGCAGTGGAATTGCAAAACGCTGTCATTCCGCTTATGGACGATATACTTGAAGTCGTTATGTCCGTTCTCAATCAGGCTCCGCCCGAACTCGTTGCCGAGGTGAAGCGCAAGGGTATGTTTCTGACGGGCGGCTCCGTGCATATTCCCGGAATAAAAGAGTACATTGAGTATAAGCTCGACATCGACGTCATTCTTTTGCGCGACAACGAAAACGCGGTTGCAATCGGCGGTGCGCAGTTCTTCGACAACAAAGAGTTGCTTGGAAATATGCTCGGCATAAAGCTGAAATAAAAGCTTGAATAAAACTGACTTTTGTAAATCGTACTTGATACACGATAGCAAAAGAAGTTTGACAATATAAATTCTAATATCCTCAAATACTATCAAAACAGCCATAATACGCACGTGGCTGTTTTTTATTATATTGAGTATGAGAAGAATAGTTGTAACTTCTGGAAAGGGCGGCGTCGGAAAGACTACCGTCACCGCTACGCTTGGGAGAAAGCTCGCACTCAAAGGCTTCAAGGTAGTGCTTGTGGACGGCGACGTCGGGCTTAACAACCTCGACGTAGTGACCGCAATAGAGCGACGAGTCGTCTACGATATGAGCGACGTGCTTGCGGGCAAGTGCAGGGCGTTTCAGGCACTCGTTGCCGATACGCAAAGCCCTATGCGAATATTGCCCTCGTCTAAGGATAGCGTTGCGCTTACGGCACAGGCGTTTCGTAGCGTAATAGAAAATTTCGCGGAATTCGATTTCGTTATAATAGACTGCCCCGCGGGGATAGAACACGGCTTTCATAGAGCGGTGTCATCCGCGGACGAGGCGATTATCGTCACGACTCCGTCCGCTTCCGCAATACGCGACGCGGATAAGGTGATAGGTCTGCTTAGCGGATATAGACTCTCCGATATTTCGCTCGTCGTCAACCGCGTGCGCGCGGATATGGTTGTAAGAGGAGAGATGCTTGGCGCCGCCGAGATAGGCTCGCTTCTCCATATTCCGCCTATTGGCGTGATTCCCGAGGACGATATGATTACGCTATATCAACAGCTTGGCAACGTGCCTACGTCCGCAATATCCGATACGGCGTTCAATACGCTTGCGGAGAACGTCGCGTATAACACCAAGGTGTTTGTGGACGTAAACAGAGGACGGCGTTTCTTTCGCCGTAGACACGCTTAGCGTGTTTGAATGTTTACTGCCGTTCTATATCAAATTATTATCGGCTTTACCACAAACATCCCTAAGGGGTCCCCGCAAACGTCCCTGTTTTGTGGGGTAATCACACTTCGTGTGATTGACGTTTATGGTCGTTCTATATCAAATCATTATCAAGGTAAATATTGGAGATGCGTATGAGAGAGGCAAGGGATATCGCAAGGCGTATGCGTGAAATGCTCACTATGGATAAGGTCGGCATAAAAGAGGGCTTTTCAACCGCGCTCACAAACGACTTAAACCGTCTGCTTGGCGACTACTTCGAGCTGACTTCGCCCGTAAACGTAGACGTTGTGCAGGACGACGGCGGCGCATACAAAATACGAATAGACGCGCTTGCAAACCGCATAAAACAGTTTGATACTACTCTTGATATAAAGCGATATTAGTTGGAATAATAAGTAGAGAGAATTATTGATTGAGTAGTTCCTTGATTTGTTCTTCCGAATACGGACTTACGTAGTCGGGTGAGCATAAATAAGTCTGACTCCACGTCATCATTTGAGTGAGAACGGGAACGAAACTCTTGCCGAGTTCCGTCAAAGTGTATTCTACTTTCGGCGGAATTTCTTTGTAAATCTCGCGGTGAATAAAACCGTCGTCCTCCAACTCTCGTAGCTGCTTCGTAAGAGTTGACTGCGTTATTCCGTCAATTCTTTTTAGCAGTTCGCCAAACCGTTGTACTTTACTTACTGCAATATACCATAAAATAAGAAATTTCCATTTGCCGCTTAAAACCGCTTGAAGAATGCTCATAGGCACGCATTTCGCCATAACTTCTCTTTTTCTGAATTTATTATCCGTCATCCTTTACCTCTATCACACGTAAATGAATCTTATATCGTTTTATAGTCTATATTTGCCAGTTTTGCTTGTTTGCACAGGTCTTTCGTTTGTATTTTATATCGTTTTCCGTCTTTTATCGTATACGTTCCGCATTGTCTGAATTCGAAGCTGACGTTTTTTCTTAGGCATTGCTCTCTGATATCCAACGCCCAGTCGTAATGAAATTCTCTTGCGTTTATATCGGATTCCCCGCCTACTACAACCAATTCGATGCTGTCAAGATATTTTTCGATGTCAATTTTCTCCAATAACGGTTGAGCGGTTATACATTTATGCTTTATTGGCAAATCCTTGAATATTGACAGTTTGTAGTCCGCATTTTTCTGGTTTTCAATCGTGCAGCATACGACTACGTTTTCATATCCGTTATCCCAGTCGGCTGGGATACATTTCATAAATCTATCTATCCTCTTTGTCAAAAACAGAAAAGTGCAGTCCTGCCTTTCTTTAATCATTTTCCAGCATTCGGCTCGCCACTCATCCGCTTCTTCAATAAGAAAATCCGTTGAAAAGCATAAATAAACCATTCCCGACTTCATCTTATAATTCCCATTTTTTAATTTCTCTATGGGTTTTCCAAAGTCGTTTGTCTTTACAATTTCATTGGTATTTACGTTTCTCTTAAAATCTCCTTTATGAATATAGCAATGCAAACAGCCATCGCTACATTTTTTACATCCTCTCCACGGATTCCACATTGCCATATTATCACACTCACAGAACCTTGATTTTATCATTGTAATACATTATTGAAAATTGTCAATATCAGGGCAAACACAATAGTATCATTTTGATACTAACACTATATAAATACAGTACTTGAATTTGCAATACTAATCGAATCTATAATAAAGAAAAACAAAGGATGGTATTTTATGCACTATACAGGCACTGTTTGGCGACCGCCGTATGAGGCGTGGTCGGCTCTACTACAAGTTACGGCAGGATGTACTCATCATAGGTGTAAATTCTGCACGTTATACGACGACGTTCCGTTTAAGTTTCGTACGTCGCCTATGGGCGAAATAGAAAACGATTTGAAAGAATTGTATCACTACACGCCCGACGTAACGAGATTGTTTTTAGTCGGAGCAAATCCTTTCGTGCTTTCTTCGCAAAAGCTACGGAATATCGCATATATGGCAAAGCAGTATCTCAGCCGATTGAGAACTATCGGCTGTTTTGCGAGAATAACCGATATTATTCCGAAAAGCATAGAAGAGTTAAAACAACTGAGAAGTTGCGGCTATAACGGCATAACTATCGGCGTTGAAACGGGTGATGACGAGGCGCTTAATTTTATGCACAAAGGGTATACATCTGTCGATATTTTGGAGCAGTGCCGTAAACTTGACGAAGCGGGAATAGAGTATAACTTCTTTTATCTTACCGGCATTTACGGCGAGGGCAAAAGCAAACGGGGCGTTGAAAATACAGTCAAAATATTCAATCAGCTCAATCCTAAAATAGTTGGTGCGTCTATGCTCACGGTTTATCCTACTTCCGAATTGTATGCCGAAATACAAAACGGCAACTGGGTTGAGGAGAGTGAAATTGAAAAATACAATGAGCTTAAAATGCTTATTGGCAGTTTGACGATAAAAACTCATTTTGCCGCTTTGGGTGCGTCAAACGCCGTGCAGTTGCACGGAAATCTTCCGTATGATAGAGATGAGTTGATTTTAAGCATAGACGAGGTAATCAATAGATTTGGAGAGGATGAATTGAAGCGATATAGAAAGAATTTGAAACATCTATAATTCTTAGGGACGTCGTGATTTTATACGGAATTAAAGTGGAATAATCGCCGCCGTATACGCATAGGCTTATTGCGAGGTGACGATTATGGAATTTGACGAGAACAAAAAGCTTGAAGTTGAAATTTCCACCAACGAGTTTGTTGAGAACAGAGTGACGGAAAAACGCCGTCGTAAAAGCCGCAATTTTGACGTGCTTGACGCGGCGATAGTTCCCGTGATTATCGGCGTATTCGTATCATTGGGCTTCTTGTTTGCCAATATTTTTAAGGCGACTGCCGCTGTTGACGCAATCAAGTCTGTTGCAAACGTACTTACAAGTCTGTAAGCAACTATGCAGATAAAGGTTCATCCGCTGTTTTTCGTGCTTGCTCTTGCACTCGTGGCGCTCGGGCAGGCACGGGCGTTTGCGCTGACCTTTATTGCGCTTGTGCTTCACGAGCTTGCGCACGCCGCCCTTGCGCGTATGCGCGGCTTTGCCGTAAAAAAGCTCGTACTGCTACCGTTTGGCGCAATGATGAGTACGGAGGAGAGCTTCGATAGAGCCTCCGCCGTTATGGTCGGTTTGGCGGGACCTGTCTGTAACTTTCTGCTTGCACTCATCACGCTTGGGCTTTGGTGGCTTGTACCTGCGGCGTATACGTATACGCAACCGTTTTTTTATGCCAATATGTCGCTTGGCATATTCAATCTTTTGCCGATTTATCCGCTTGATGGCTCGCGCATAGTATTGGGACTTTGCAAAAGCAAGCTGAAAGCGGTGAAGGGCTTGCAGATTGCGGGCGTAGTTTGCAGTATTGCGTTTTTGGGACTGTTTATAGCCTCTTTGTTTTTCAAGCCGAATTTCACTTTTGGAATTATAGCGGTGTTCCTGTTCTACGGGGCGGCGTTCGGTACGAAAGAGGAGATGTACGTGAGCGTGCTTGACAGCGCGAGCAAAAATTATACGCTTGGCGTAGAGCAGAAGACCGTGCGAATATCGTGGGATACGCCGCTCGTTAGATTTTATCATCACGTCAGCGCAGGCTCGGAAACGAAATTCGTGATTCTCGACGATAACGGACGTGAAATTGCCACCGTCAGCGAAGCGGAGCTTAAAGAGATTGCAGTCAAAAACAGGCTATCTAAACCGATAAAAATTGCATTTACCAATTCAAAATAGGTGTTTTTTAAGTTTGGGATATGACTTTCAAAATAGATATTTTCCTGTCATAGAATACTCTTTTTACACTATTTCGCATAAAATTGTAAAACAGCTGGAACGGAGAAATAATTTTTTTTAATTCAGTATTACGTTTTTTTTGTATTTACTTTGTTTTGATAC
>CAMWIB010000046.1 GCA_947174215.1 uncultured Clostridia bacterium | reverse complement strand
GTTAAACACAATCTCGCCGCTCAGCTTTTCGGGAACTATGGCGTTTTCTACTTCCATTTCCTCATCGATATCCATAATCTCGCAGAAGCGTTTGAAGCCCGTCGCGCCGTCCTGTATCTGCTCGAATATGGTCGTAAGCGTACGGATAGGAGTGATGAGTGTGCTTATGTACAAAACGAACGCCGTAAACTCGCCCGCGTCAATCTTGCCGTAGTAGAAAAACAGTCCGCCTGCAATGAGTACTGCAAAATACAGGAAGTCAAGCAGGAACATCATAGACGAGAAAAACTCGCCCATAACTCTGTACTGTCTGCTCTTCGCCTTTACAAACTTACCGTTGCCGCTCTCAAACTTTTCGCTCTCGTGCTTATCTGCGGTGTACGCACGGGATACGCGTACGCCCGAAATCGCGCTTTCGATATCCGCATTCACTTCGCCCTGCACTACGCGCACCTCGCCGAAAACCCTGTTCATACGCTTGCGCATAAGCACCGTGCATATGACGATAAGAGGAATAAACGCGAATACGATAAGCGCGAGATACACGTTTATGAGAGCAAGCATAATAAACGAACCGACTATTGTCACGAGCGAGAGGAATACGTCCTCGGGACCGTGGTGCGCAAGCTCGGATATCTCGAAGAGGTCGTTGGTCATACGGCTCATAATTACGCCCGTCTTGTTGTTGTCGAAATAGGAAAACGGAAGCCTTTGCAGGTGATTGAACAGCTTACTTCGCATATCCGCCTGCATTCTCACGCCGACGAGGTGTCCCCAGTATTGAAGCACAAAATTGAGTCCCGCCTTGACGATGTAAAACGCAAGAAGCGCGAACGTGCCAATCAACAGCATATCAAGGAGCTTGTTCGGCACGTAGTTGTTCATAATTTCCTTTGTTACGTACGGGTAAACCAAGTTGAACACGGATATCACAAACGCGCAAATCATATCGATGATAAACAACTTTTTGTGCGGCTTGTAAAAACCTACGAATCTTTTGAGCAAGCCTTTGCCGTTTGTGTTTTTATTATCTTTCTTATTTGTTTTCATATATATAATAATTCCTTTTATATATCGCTTTATGGTAATGGCTATTATATCAAATTAAAAATGAAAAGTAAAACGGACTTAAAACGCTATCTGTAAGCAAAATGAATTACGGCGTTGCGCATAGGGGCTTATTATGCTACAATGTATGAGTCGATTTCAAATTTGAACGGGGATAAATTATGCCAATTTTTATGCAAAAGAAATGCCCTACCTGCGGCGGCAGACTTGAACTTATTTCAAACAACAAATATGAATGCCGTTGCTGTCATAACGTGTATGAAATGCACGAGGGCAATACATCGCTCTACGATTCACTTCAAACCGCTTCAACCTTCCGTGAAAGCCTTAACTTCAAACAGGCGGAAATGCTGTATAAGAATATGCTCAAAAAGTACGCGAATGAGGACTTGTCCGACGTATATTGGAACTTGCTACTCTGCGAGCAACGCGTAATGTTTGAAACAGACCAGAACGGCGAGCAATTCCCCTCTTTTTATGACATAGCACAAACTGAAATCGACGAATCAGAATACTACTCAAAAGCAATCGAATATGCGCAGGAATATGACAGCAACAAGCTTATGTGCTTCGTAGACCTCGCAAACAAAATGCAGGAAGCAAAGAGTAAGTACCGCACGATAAAAAATTCGACGAAGCCGTACGATATTTTCATATGCTTTAAGAAATCATCTCTTGTAGACCCCGACAAACTTACAAAAGACTACCAGCTTGCATACGACCTATATAATCATCTTAGCACAAGCTATAAGGTGTTTTTCAGCGAACGCTCGTTAGACAACATCGTTATACGTGAATACGAACCAAACATTTATCATGCACTTTACACCGCAAAGATAATGCTCGTACTCTGCTCCGATATAGACTATCTCAACTCACAGTGGGTACGTAACGAGTGGAGTCGTTTCAAGATGATGACAAGAACTTCCGCACAGGCGAAGTCTATTATACCTATCTTTATAGACGGATTTTCTCCCGAACAGCTTCCCGACGAGCTTAGAAGCTGTCAAGGCTACAACAACGACATTTATTTGATGCAGAAGCTCGGCTCTGCAATAAAGGCGATAATCAACCCCGTTGATAAAGAAGCTGAAATCGCCGCCAAACTTCAAGCCGAATTGCAAGCCCAAAAAGCCGAAATGTCCGCTCAAATGGAACAACAAATGAATGCTCTTAAAGAACAGCTTGCGGAGCATAAAACCGTCGCAACTGAAATAGAAACGCCTCAAAATTATATAGTTCCTTATGGTACAAAAGAAATTAGAAATCAGCAATTTCAATGGAGGCAAGATTTAACAAGCATTTCCATTCCTAATACAGTCACAAGCATTGATTATATGGCATTTTGGAATTGTCAAAACCTTGCTAAAATAAATATCCCCGACAGTGTAGAACACATTGGCAACAATGCCTTCTTGAACACAAAGTGGTATGATAATCAACCAAATGGAGTTGTGTATGCGGGCAAAGTTGCATACAAATATAAAGGCGATAAGCATAGCATTACATCAATTGTCATTAAGGAAGGCACAAAAAGTATTGCAACACATGCATTTGAGGAATGCAGTGAACTAACAAGCGTAACCATTCCTGACAGCGTTACGAGCATTGACTACAATGCGTTTTCTGGATGCAGTAAGCTTGCAAACGTAACAATCCCCGACAGCGTGAATGTCATAGACTCATTTGCTTTTTGTAAATGCAGTGAGCTTACAAGTGTTAAAATAGGTAAAAGCGTCGCAAAGATTGCCCCATCTGCATTTTGGGATTGCCCACTTACAGACATAGTCATAGCACCAGATAATCCAAATTATCACTATGCCAACAACTGCATTATAGAAACAAAAAGCAAGACTCTTATTTCGGTGTTTAGAAACAGCACTATTCCAAACGACGGAAGTATCACTACCATTGGTGGCTCTGCATTCTATAATTGCAACGAACTTACAAATATAACTATACCGAACAGCGTCACAAATATAAGCAATTTTGCATTTAGTGGGTGTAGCGAGCTTGCAAACGTAATAATCTCGCCAAATGTGACAAGCATTGGAACCGAGGCATTTTCTGAGTGCAGTAAGCTGATAAGTATAACAATTCCCGACGGTGTGACAGTTATTGACTATGCGACATTCAAAAACTGCTATAATCTCACAAGCGTAACAATGACTAAAAATCTTACAAACATAGGTAATGAAGTCTTTCAAAAGTGCCGCAATCTATCAGACATACACTTTAATGGAACAAAAAAAGAGTGGAAGAAGATTCATAAATATAGAGATTGGGATAAAGGAACTGGAAAGTATATCGTCCATTGCACTGACGGTGACATAAAGAAGTCACTTTTCTAAATACTGATTTTATGTAATTAAATATCATATTCTACTCTTTATAATATCAAAAACCGCAGATGAACTGCGGTTTTTGTATGATTATCATTTTGTTTTATGTTTGATTTGATATTGATTGTATCTTACAAACTCTTATAAATATCTACATACTTCTGTGCGCTAAGCTCCCAGCCGAAGTCGGAGGTTATGGCGTTGTGCGTAACTTTCTTCCAGTGCTCCTTGTCGTGGAAGCAGGCGTATGCGCGCCACACTGCGTCAAGCATATCGTATGCGTTGTAGGTCTTGAACGTAAAGCCCTTGCCTTCGCCCGTTTCACCGTTGTAGGCATGCACGGTATCTTTAAGTCCGCCCGTTTCGCGCACGATTGGGATAGAGCCGTATCTCATTGCGATAAGCTGTGACAGTCCGCAAGGCTCAAACTTGCTTGGCATAAGGAAGAGGTCGCTCGCTCCGTACAGCTTGCTTGCGAGGTCGCCGGAGAATGCCAGTATTGCCTTGAACTTATTCGGATATCTGCCCTCAACCGACTTTATCATATTTTCATACTTCCAGTCGCCCGTACCGAGTACGACCATCTGAATGTCTGCTTTCATAATCTCATCAATTACGCAGGCAACCAAGTCCATACCCTTCTGCTCCGTAAGACGGGTGACCATTGCCACGAGCGGGCGCTCTTCATTGAAGGGAAGATTTATCATTTCGCAAAGCGCTTTCTTGTTTGCCGCCTTACCCGCAAAGCAATTCTTTTCCGTGTAATTTGCAAACAGCTTTTTGTCCGTCCTTGGGTCGTATATACTCTGGTCTATGCCGTTGACCACTCCGTGAAGTTTGAATTGACGGTTAGAAAGAATGCTCTCCAAGCCGTAGGAATAGAATGGGTCGAGAATCTCGCCCGCGTACGTTTCGCTCACGGTGGTGACTGCGTTTGCACACTCTATACCGCCCTTCATAAAGTTTACGCAGTCGCCGTTCATAACGAGCGAGTGCGCCCAGTCGGGCAAGCCGAGTATATCGCTCATAAGCTCCCTGCCGTACTTTCCTTGGAACTCAATATTGTGAATCGTGTAAACCGTCTTTATCTTCTGATATTCTTCTGAGTAGCGATAAAACACGTCAAGGAACACAGGGGTAAGCGCAGTGTGCCAATCGTTAGCGTGCAGAATATCTGGGAAGAAGTCGATAAGCGGCAAGACTTCAAGCACAGCTTTTGAGAAGAATGCAAATCTCTCGCCGTCGTCAAAGTGACCGTACAGACCTCTGCGCTTAAAATAGTACTCGTTGTCTATGAGATAGTACGTCACGCCGTCATACGTCGCTTCGAATACGCCGCAGTACTGCCTACGCCAACTCAAATCTACAAACGTAGAAGCAAGATAGCGGAAGTTACTTTTAAGTTCGTTCCTTATTTCCTCTTTGTAAAAAGGAATGATGACTCTGCAATCGTGTCCCGCCTTGTTGAACGCTTTTGGCAAAGCCCCTGCTACGTCCCCAAGTCCGCCCGACCTGATGAACGGTGCCGCCTCTGACGCTACGAATAGAATTTTCATAATTACCTCTTTATGCAATAATTAGAGTTTTATCTCTAATTATCGCCGTGTAAAGTTGTTGTTTGGTTTGTTATTGATATATTTTGGTTTTAGCTTGGGTCATTGTTTTTAGATATTTATATATCTTTTATAGAATACTCTAAAATGTGATATTTGCGATGATTTTGCGTTTTCTCGCAAGGTTTTGGTCACACCCAGTGTACTATACGTACACGGTGTGCCGAGTTCTTGCGAAAAACGCAAAAGGGCGCAAATAGCGCATTTTAGATGACTTTACCCTTGACAACCACCATAGGATAGCTCTCATACCCGCTCAACGTCCTGCCCGACTGGATTATAACGTCCTTATCGGTGATGGTGTAGTCGAGGGACGCGCCGTCCATGATAATGGAGTCTTCCATAATGATTGAGTTGCGAATGACTGCGCCTTTGCCGACCTTTACGCTACGGAAGAGAATTGAATTTTCAACCGTGCCGTCTATAACGCAACCGTCGGCGATGATAGAATTCTTCACGTTTGCGCCCGCCTTGTACTTCGCAGGTACGCTGTCCTTGACCTTGGTGAGAATGGTTGAGTGCTTATAGAACAGCTCATCTCTGACCTCGGGGTCAAGCAATTCCATACTGCGCTTAAAGTAGGTGGGGATACGGTCGATAACCGCGACGTACTCCTTTACCTCGTAGTTCATTATATACAGCTCGTCGAGCTTCTTTTGGAGAATATCCTTTTCAAAGTCGTACGCGCCGTGCGCATAAGCATTGTCTACGAGGGAGATGAGCAAATCCTTCTTGATGAAGTAGATATTGAGGTTGCAGCACTGCTTACCCGTATCGCTCGCCACGGGATAGCGCATATCCGTGATACGGTGGTTCTTGTCCTCGGAAATGATAATCTTGCGGGGATTCGTATCGTCGGTCTTGTGCGTGAGTACCGTGATATCCGCACCCTTTTCGATATGGAATTTTTCAATTTCCTCAAAGTCGATGTTGAACGCGATATTCGTATTTGCGATGACGACATACTCCTCGTTGCTGTTCATCATAAAGCCGCGCAAGGTGTAAAGCGCTTCAATCTTGCCCTTGTACACGTCGTGCGCGCTGTTCAATACGAAGGGAGGGAACACCGTTATACCGCTGTTTTTTCTGTTCAAGTCCCAGTCGCGTCCCATACGGATGTGGTCCATAAGGGAGTTATAGTTGTTGCGCGTAATAATGCCAATCGTCGTGATGTTTGCGTTCACGAGGTTGGAAAGCGCGAAGTCTATAAGTCTGTATCTGCCGCCGAATGGCAAGGACGCCGTCGTGCGGTGTATCGTCAAGTCGTTGAGATGACTTTCCGCGTCGAATGCAAACAGTACGCTCATTGTATGGTTTTTCATATTCTCCCCTCCTTAACCCAACATTTCATTTGCGCCGACGACGGAATTCTCGGGCAAATTGTAGCGCGGTCCGATGACGCTAATCTTCCACTCACCGGGTCTGCACTCGTCAAGAGTTTCGCCAACGAGCGAGTTCTTGCCGACTACCGCGTCCCAGCCGATGATTGAATATCTTACGTCCGCGCCGTCCTCGATAACTGCGCCGGGCATTATGATTGACGCTTCAACGTACGCGCCTTCGCCTATCGTGACGGAGTGTGAAATGATGCTATCCTTCACCGTACCCTTGACGACTGTACCCTCGGATACAAGGCAGTTTGTAACCTTGCCCGTAGGAGTGATGAACTGCGGCGGCTCTGCGTTGTTACGCGCGTAAATCTTCCACTTGTCGTCGTCGAGGTTCAGCTCGCTTCCTTTAAGAACGTCCATATTGGCTTCCCAAAGTGAGGAAATGGTTCCGACGTCCTTCCAGTAGCCGTCAAACTGATACGCAAACAGTCTTTGCTTGTCGCCGAGCATTTTGGGAATGATGTTCTTTCCGAAGTCGTTTTCACTCGCCTTATCGTTCTCGTCGTCGATAAGATATTCGCGGAGCTTAGACCACGTAAAGATGTAAATACCCATTGAAGCCTTCGTACTCTTTGGCTGCTTCGGCTTTTCTTCGAACTCCTCAATCTGGCGGGAGTTCTTTTTGAGGTTGAGTATACCAAAACGGCTCGCTTCCTCAATCGGCACGTCGCGCACCGCTATCGTGCAGTCCGCATTGTTCTTTTTATGGTCTTTGAGCATATCGTGGTAGTCCATCTTATAGATGTGGTCGCCGCTCAGAATCACAACGTAGTCGGGGTCGTAGTTGTCGATAAAATCAATATTCTGATATATCGCGTTTGCAGTACCCTTGTACCACTCGCCGGACTTCGCGCCCATATACGGCGGCAGAACGTAGATACCGCCGCTGAGTCTATCCAAATCCCACGGCTGTCCGTTGCCGATGTATTGGTGCAACTCAAAGGGTCTGTACTGCGTGAGTACGCCGATTGTGTCAATGCCGCTGTTTATGCTGTTTGACAGCGGGAAGTCTATGATGCGATACTTCGCACCGAAAGGAACCGCAGGCTTTGCCACGTTGGTCGTAAGCACGCCAAGACGCGTACCCTGTCCGCCAGCGAGCAACATTGCTATACATTCCTTTTTGGAAACCTTACTCATTTTTATCCTCCTTATTTTCGGGCTTGAAAAGCGTTTGCCGTTTCACTTTATATTTGCTATTTCGTCCGCGCAGATTGTGCGAACTCTTGCTTGCTACTTATATTGCTACTTATTTTTCGTCGCTAATTGATAACCGCTTATTTCCGACCGCTTATCGCCTATTGCACGTCGCCTATTACTCATTTTCCGAATACTCGGG
>CAMWIB010000045.1 GCA_947174215.1 uncultured Clostridia bacterium | reverse complement strand
GCATTATGGTAAGGTTTACCTTATTATAGAGGTCGCACAACTCGCTTAAAAGCTGTGTTTCGTCAATCCTTAGCGTTGAGTATTTGTCGTGCAAAAAATATGTTGACAGTTTTGATTTTGTGTAGCCCTTGCCGGCGTTGGCATTCTTATATGCGATTAGGCTATTGCTCAACGTCATCATATTGGGATAGTGCGATATATTTTCGTTGACGAGCTTCACGAGCGGTACGTCATGGTCCAACGACAAATCCCTTATACGCTCTGTCATTAACTTTTCGTACGTAACAGCCTGACCTTTGACGTGTACTTCTGTAACTACGGCTTTTTTTATACCATTTTTTAGGACGGCAAATACTTCATTCCCCTCAAAGGAAACGGCTTTGATATCACTAAGAATTGCCTTATCGCCACCGTCGAGCAAGAATACTGTCTTAGCTAAAACGGACTTGATTAAGTTCTTGTAGGTCTTGTCTTTGGAGAACAGTTTGTTGAACATCCGACATGGCAAATAGGTTCCGTTGCTGTAAACTCTGTCCTGTGTGATGAGTCTTGACTTGAAAATGCGAAAGAGGTCTTTATTCTCGTAAATATCTGTTTGCAAAGACTCCGTGCCGGCGAGCGATTGTCCGTCGGAAACGTCTGTTTGTGGAGGTTCACAACCTTCCGGAGTGGAAACATTTGCAATATCTATCGTTTCTTCTCGGGATTCTGATATTGCGCTAATGCGTTTGCTTGAAGGCGCAGTTGATGGCACGACGGTTTCATTATAATCATTCAAAAATGCCATAAAAGCAACCAGACCTGACCGATAATTTTTAATGGTTTTAGGTTTGTCAGTAGCTGTTTTTGAATGTTGTAAGACATCGTATAGCTTTTTATGAAGTTGCTCTGCTAGGATACTCAGCAATTCTACGTCGGTCCTTGAAAAAACGTCGGAAATTCCCATATACTTAGTAAAGGCGGTTTTTGTATATGAAAGATAGCTTTTAATCGAACCCTCTTTAATGCCTTGTATCTCGTCCAAATATATCTTGAAATCTTCAAGGAAATTACATTTTTGCATTTGCCAATTCTTCCTTTTTTGTATTTTCCCTTTAAAAGTAGTTGCAATTTTCAATGACTGACTAAACAGAGTGTTACTCAGATAGTCCGACAAATGTTCACAGCTGTTTTAAGAGAGATATGTTTTTGAGATGACGAAGCTTGCGAATTGCAGTGGACTCAATATCTTCTAACATCTCCCACGTAGCGTTTAACTCTTTGCCGATTTCATCAAAGGACTTATGGTCTTTGTAGTGCAAGCGCATTACGATTTCTTCACGGGGAGTAAGTGCTTGCATTGCTTGAAGTAGCACATCTTCTGCGTTTTCGGTGAGAGAATGTTTCTCCGTAAGGCTGTTGCAGACGATGATGTTGAACAGATTCTGAGGCCAAGACATCTTAAAGGTAGGCGTGCTATCCAATTCGTCTAAAATTGTTTCCTCTAAATTTGCCAGTTCCAACTCTTCGGCGGATAAGTTTTCAAATTTTTCGTTATTATTGTTGCTCATTGTTTATCTCCTTATTTAATTATTTCTGATTATTTACGCGTGCTGTTGAATCTGATTTCAAAATCTTTAAGCCAATCATCGCTGTTATCAATTTCTATTGCATTCCATTGGTCCTCACTACCTTCGTAGTAAAGAATGTTTTTCCCGTCACCTCTGATATCTTCGAACGCCGCCTTGCCAATTTTTTTTACAGACAAGGGTATACGTATCCCTTTGCAGTTATCTCCAAGGATAAGGGAGGCAAAAGCGTAATCTTCAATCGTAGTTACCATCTCGGGAATATCTGCGTACCATTCCGCCGTCTCATCCAAATTCGAGCTTAACCATACGCAATCACGAAAAGCCTCTGCACCTATATGTTTTAATTCATTAGACAAAGCATCAATGGTGCAACCTGCAAGTGCCTTCTCTCCGATAAATTCCACAGAATCTGGAAGAGCTATAAACAACTCGTCGTTACCACACGTCATAAACGCTTGCTTTCCGATTGATTTTACGTTACTACCAAGTTGCACGTCCTTGAGAAAGGGACAAATGAAAAACGCATAATCACCAATTGTTGTAACGGAGTTGGGAATTACGACGCCCTTGAGCAGCGTATTATGGCTGAATGCGGCGGGCCATATTTTCTTAAAACCGTCGGCAATTATAGCTTTCTCGCCGCCACCGTATTGCACAAGTTCTTTGCAATCGGTAAACAGCACTTGATATTTATTGCTGGCAAAGAACATTCGTCCAACAGTTTCGTTCTCTCCGAGGCAGTTGCTTTCTTCATAAAGATTGTCTAATGTCGGAACATAGTTTTTCTTCTCATTGTCGTTACTCATTTAAGCACCTCCTTCTTATCATTTTATTTTGTATTGTTTTCGGGCTGTTGCCAAATCGTTACCGTATTCGGTTTACCGATTATTGATTTATGATATTTGCTATAATTTTATTGTAATGCTCACGGGCTTCTTCGACAGCATATCTATCACGGTTGTCAAAAAGCTTATGTGAACGGCTGTAATTGGATTTGCCTTCAAACTCGTATTCATACGTATGTACGCCGCCAAATGGAGCTGCAACCGTAGCGGGTGTACGGTCCATATTCAAAATATTGTAGTATTTACGCATTAAGCGGATTAGGGCAGCGTAATTTCTATTGTTTACAACTTTATTAACCTTATCGCATACCTTTCCATTTTCTTTATAAATAATTATACAATCTTGATTGTGTATCGTTATTTCAGAGCAGTGTTTAGCGTTTACTGTAAACGGCATATCGCCTTCGGTTTCCCGCAAAAAGATAGTTGCATTAGCAAAGTTCGGATTTGATAAATCGTTTTCATGATAAAATTCATCATCTAACGACAATACCTCATCACTCTCATCTAAATATGACAAATTGCCGTCACAAAGCCGCTCGTCTTCGCTTGAGCAGTTTTCGTCGTCATCGTCTTCAATATACGGTATAAGGTCTGCGTTTTTAGGCGTGCCACCAGGTAGAAGGGATTGTCTGTCAAGAAATTCCTTAAACTTTTTAAGTGCGCATAACGGAGAATTGTGCTGTTTGACGTTTACATCCCACATTGTACCCCCTCTGGAATATTTGTCGATAAGCTCCTGTATGTCTTTTTTGCCGTATGCTAAATCCTCAATCGTGATTGAAGGATTTTCTGCGTTTATAACTCTGATTAAGCGCCTGCAATAGTCGTAGCAAGTCGGCTCCACCAAACCAGCACTAAGCAACCAGTCATAGAAGTTCTGTAAAATTTGGGAGCTAAATTTTTTCTTCGATGTTGTGGTTTTCACCGGCTTATCCTTTTTAAGCGAATCCTTAATTAGGATAACAAACTCATCAAGACGCTCAGCGTTCTCATCATTTTTTATTTCCGAATATAAATAATTAGCAAGCTTTAATTTGAGCTTTGCATCTTTATCCTTGCTTTCTAAAATCATTTTTTCAATCTCATTCATATATTTACCCACCAATTTTTTTATAGTATTGCACAACACAAAGGGAATGTCAAGAGTTTTTGTGTTTAATTAGTGTTTTTTGTGTAATTGGTGAGTGTTTAAGAGTTTTTTACAGGTTTGATTGTCAAATTGCTAAGCGGTAGAACCCGACATTTGATTTTAGAGGAGGTGGTATTCTTGCGAATAATTATTGAAGGGAATTGGAAAAATTCAAGTTTTAAACTCTCAAAAATTTAAAATTCTACGATTCGTTTAGCAATTCTACGATTTGTTTACTGATTTTTGTTGTTTTGGACGTTGAAACGTGGTAATTTAGTCTTGCAAACAAAAGCGAGGTCAATATGATAACACCCGAAATTATAGGAAAGAATTTGGTAAATGCAAGATTTGACGTAGGCTATACGCAAAAGGAGCTTGCCGACAAGCTTGCCGTCAGCCCGCAGAATATTTCGAAGTGGGAGCGCGGCGTAAGCGTACCAGACGTCATTACGCTTATGCAGATTGCGGAGATATTAAACAAAGATATCAAGTATTTCATCGAATCGCATTACAAGGAAGTCACGCCTGTAATTCCTACGCCGACCGTACCTGCGCCCGTCAAATACGTCGATTCGGTGTTCAGCAACACGAACTGGTATAAGCAACGCATTTGCGAGATTAAGAGAATAGGCATTTATCTGTTCAACTCGATTATGCGCTACTCGGAATTTTCTTCACTTAGTTTGGAGTATTGTAAGATTAAGGACTGCGAGCTGTTCCATTGCGGTAGTTCAAATTTGAATATACGCGACGTTGAAATAAGGCATAGCTTTTTCCGCTTTATGAAGCTAAACGGAGCGACGGTGACGTCGTGCAAAGTAAATGCGTCTTTCTATCACTGCGAGATAAAGGATTCAAGTTTTTCAGCGACGGTGTTTGACAGCTGTAATATGGACGCCATATTCGAGAACTGCAAGTTCAGCCGAATTGCCGTGAAGAACTGCAAAAAAGCACGCCACTGTTCCTTTATAGACTGCGAGATGGATAAGATGTCCGAGCAAGCGTTCCGCGATAGCGGCGCGACGATTATAAACTGCACGATAAGAGAGGATTAAGTGTTGTGGCGGCGTTTGTACAAAGCGTGCTTATGCTTACGTACGTAGCGCTTGGCGCAATGCAGGTGATAGCAATATAGCCGTACTGGCGTATGCCCGTGATAGGCTTTATAGCAAATAATATATTCGGAGGCTTCCTCGCATGCAGGAAGTTAAACTCCAAGGAAATGGCGAGATTGAAAAAAACATTATACGGATTGGGAGGATTAAAAATGGACGGAATAGCAAGAAAACAAAATTTATATATACAGAGCAACAACCTTATTAAGCAGAGTACGCCGCTTGACATGGGAAGGCGTATACTCGCCTACGAGATGGCTACGTCGGCAAAGAATATACCTCACGTATGTTTCAACTACGAGCCGGACGTGACGGACTTCATCAATTACTTCAATAAGCTGAAAAAGGAAAGAGGCGTTTCAGTCACCATAAATACGCTCGTAATCAGGTGCATAATAGAGGGACTCAAAGCCGCACCGAAGCTGAACTCGCACCTCAATTATAAGTACAAGAGCGCGAGAGGCACGCTGACGACTTTCGACTTTGTAAACGTAAATATGCCTACGATTCTACCTGACGGCACTATGCAGGCGCTCAATATCAGAAATGCGGATAAATACACGCTTTGCGAATTGGAGCAGCAGATAAAGGTGCTTCTTCAAAAGTTTGAGGACGAAATGGCGCTTTGGCAGGCACAGATAGATTTATCCCTCTCGCAGACGCTCAACTTCCTCGCTCACGGCAAGCCTATAACCTGCTTTTCGCGTTTATTCTGGGCGCTGTTCGGTAAAGAGCGCATAAGAATGAACGGATATAATAGCCTTGTCAAGTATGCGGTAGAGGTGGGTAAATACAACAAGACCGTCAAAAAGGATACGCTTATAAATAAGTACGACCTCAATGAAGGAACTATTATGATTTCCAATATCGGGAGCATTGGCAGAAACCTCAGAGGACACGTCACGATGTTCGAGCTTATCCCGCCGCAAATTTTCGGTGTATTGGTTGGCAACCTTCAACGTCAGTCCGTCGTTTCAAGCGATATAGGGGAGGAGTCCATTGACGTAAAGACGATTCTGCCGTTGACTCTCGCCTTCGACCACCGCGCCTGTGATTTCGGGAATCTGATTCCGTTCATAAACCGTATGGACGAGGTCTTTGCAAATCCCCACATTTTAGACGAGTGGCTTTGATTTATAACAATTCCAGACTTTTAGTTAATGACTTTAATAAAAAAGGAATCTTGTTTGATTTGCAAGATTCTTTTTTATTTATGATATAGATTTATGACTGGCGCGATAGATTGATAGCGAAGATGATTTGACTGCGTGGACAACATTGTTTATCCAAGTATAAGTATTGGCTTTTTTGACAATGATTAAGCAAGTGGTAAAAAGGAGTCCATTATGCTATTTGGAATTAAGCCAATATTTTGGGTGCTGATAAACGCGTTCGTATCATTTATGTATTTGTTTATCATCTCAAAGATTCTCGGAAAGAAGCAGATTGCACAGCTTGAATTTATCGATTATGCGGTGGGAATATCTCTCGGCTCAATCGCGGCGGAGATGGCGACGGATACGGAAACGCCGTTCTATTATTATCTCATATCGATGACGATATTCTTTGCGCTTGCGTTGCTCGTAGCGGTTTTCGGCAGGAAGAATACCTTCCTAAAACGATTATTGAAGGGCAAGCCGTCTACGCTCATATACGAGGGCAAGATACAGTATGACGAGCTGAAAAAGTGCAATATAGACGTCAACGACCTGCTGTCTATGCTTAGGGAGAAGGACTACTTTGACATAAACGACGTAGCGTACGCTATATTCGAGCCGAGCGGAGAATTGTCCGTTTTGCCAAAGGGCAATCAAAAGCCCGTTGTTTTGGAGGACGTCAACCGTGACGCAATAGAGCAGGCTTCGCTGTGCAACGTGTTGGTTGTAGACGGTGTCATCTCCGAGTCGGGGCTGAACGAAGCAAACCAGAGCGAGCAGTGGCTGTTCAAACGCCTCGGCATAAATAACCGCGAGGATTTGAAGAAGATTATCCTTGCAACCTACGACGATAAGAAAGATGAACTTAACGTCCATTATAAGCCGGATAAGGAAAGATAATAGAATTTATCTTGTTTACAACTCATTGTAAGTTTAATGTATACAAGAAATAATAATAATCTCTTTATAAGAAAAGAATGTTCGTAGGAACACTCTTTTCTGCTATCTTGCGATAGGTTGGGATATAGTGTTGTCGATTTGATAGCCGTCAGTGCGACAGCCGTCAAGCCGTAAGATAATATCAGTTTTCTTCTGCCTTTATCAGACTTTTAGCGTTTATGGAGTCAACGTAGCGGCAGGCGGCAAAGGCGGAGATTGCGCCGTCGCTTGTTGCCGTCACGAGCTGGCGAACGTGCTTCGTGCGGCAGTCGCCCGCAACGAAGATACCCTCGCAGGAGGTCGTACAGTTTTCATCTGCGACGATGTAGCCTGCGTCGTTCAGTTCTACAAGGTTTGAAAACGCTTTGTTGTTTGGCAACTGACCTATGCAGATAAACGCACATTTGCAGTCGAGTTTAAACTCATCTTTGGTTTTAGTGTTCTCAAAAAGTAAACCGCTGAGTTCCTCATCGGCGATGAATTTTTTAAGGGATATGTTGTGCGTAACGGATACGTTTTCACGCGCAAGAGTCATATCGACGAGCGCCTTATCCGCGAACAGCTTGTCAAACAGCGCGCAGATGTGTACGTGTTTGCAGTATCCGCTGAGGAGTAGAGCGTATTGTAGAGCGGTGTTAGCGTCACCGATAACAGCAACGTCCTCACCAGCATAGAACGCACCGTCACAAAGCGCACAGTAGCTTACACCGTGTCCTACGAGTTCGTCCTCGCGCTCAACGCCCATATGACGGGGCTTTACGCCTGTGGCAAGTATTATGGAAGTGCATTGATACGTGTTATAGTCCGTAGTGACGGTGAAAATATCGCCGTCCTTTTCAAGCTTGCTTGCGCACTCCAATTCTATCTGCGCACCCCATTCGGTGATTTGCTCGAAGAGCTTATCCATGAGCGCCGCACCTTCTATACGCTGATAGGAAGGGAAGTTTTCCACGCGAGGAGAAAGCGCCGCCTGACCGCCGAAGGTTTCGCCTTCGAGTACGAGTACGCTTTTGCCCGCACGCAGACAGTTGAGTGCCGCAG
>CAMWIB010000044.1 GCA_947174215.1 uncultured Clostridia bacterium | reverse complement strand
CTTTTGAGTTGCTTTCGGCGGCGCGAAAGGGCTACGGAAAATACGGATTGTCAAGCACACCGTGGAATAAATTTTATGCCGCGAAAGGTGCTTTACAATCCGTAAGTAAACGATTGTAGAGGTATGAAGTGAATAATACAGCAATACAAGACGAAGATAAAATAACTTTTCCTTATCGCTATTTTTATGATGAGCCTATGCCGTTTGAAACGCCGTGTTACAAGGTTTATAATGACGGCGGGCATTATATTGCAACAAGGTATATCCGTAGTAGCTCTAAGCCTGTATCACGCAATAAGGAACGTGAGGATATTGATATACTTTTTGATAGCCTTTACAATAAGGCTATGCAAGACGGCGTAAAGGTTGATGAGCTTGCAACTTATATAAAAGACGGAATACTTTTGTTATTCCCTTTTTATATCGGTTTAGACACATATATTGCGGATAAAATCGAACGCAAACGACATAATCTTTATGTACGTAAAAAGCGTTTTCGTCGTAAAGCTAACCTTAATAAGTGGAATTACTTTGTAACATTTACCTATGATGACGGTAAGCAAGATGAACACACGTTTCGGGCAAAACTGCGTAAATGCTTATCCAACTTACATACACGCCGTGGATGGCGTTATATGGGCGTATTTGAGCGTGCGCCCGAAACAGGTCGTTTACACTTTCACGGGGTGTTTTATATCCCTGACGGTGAAATGGTGGGAACGATTACGGAAAAGACAGATTACAGTACGGCGCAAGGAAAAATGCAAACGACATACGAAAACGATTTTTTTCAAAAGACTTTTGGACGTAACGATTTTGAGGAATTGAGCGAAATGGAACTGAAACACGGAAATACGCTAAGCTATTTATTAAAGTACATAAGTAAGACAGGTGAACGAATTGTTTATAGTAGAGGTATACCGACTGAAATATATTGTAAGCTCAACGGTAACGACATAATAACGGAAATGCAAGACTTTGGTACAAAGTATATACTTTTTGATGACGTGATAAGTTGGGAACGCGATATAATGCGTTTTAAGTATAAGCAACTATCAATAATTGACTTAATATGTAATCCGCCACAAGCGGCATAAAACGATATACGAATACTAAAAGCTGTCTTACACCTATGGCTTTGCATACGGTGTTTTTTGCGTTTGTTTGATAATGATAAAAATGCAAATTTTTTGTGTTTTGCTGTTATGAGTTATTACAAAATAAAAATATAAGCGGTATTTCGCAAAGGTTTACCGTGCGAAATCCGCTGTTTAAGGCTCAATTTATCGGTCTGTCGGTCGGTAAAACGCGACACCTTGTACCCGTCGCGCGCAGCGCGACGGCTCGTATAGTACAAGGTGTCGCGTAATACTCTTTTGAAAATGCACGTGCAAAAAATGTGTGTTTGTGATATACGAATTAAAGAAAGGACGGTAACGAATATGAAACAGAAAGGAACGAAAGATTTAACGCTTACGCAACGGCGCGAATTGGAAAATTACTTAAAAGCAGGCTTGCATAAAAAGCGTATTGCTGAATTGTTGGGCGTATGCCTTGCGACTGTTTATAACGAATTAAAGCGTGGCGAGTGTACGCAAAAGGTGTACAGTTATACTGACTATTGGGGCGATAAGCATTACAAGCAAGTAACCGCATATAGTGCGGATATTGCCGAATACAAATATAGACAAAATCAATCGGCACACGGCGCACCCCTCAAAATCGGCAACGACTTTGAACTTGTGCGGGCGATTGAAAATCGCGTTGTAAACGACAAGTTATCCCCGTGCGCCGCATTGGGCGAAATAAAGCGCAAAGGACAATTCCGCACTACGATTAGTAAAACAACGCTATACCGTTATATCCGTGCGGGCTACATATTCACGCGTATTACAATGCAAGACGTGAAACTGAAACAACGGCACTATCAAAAAGCAACGATTAAACGACCACCGAAAGGCACAAGCATAGAGAAACGCCCCGCCGAGATTGCCGCCCGTAATACGTTCGGACATTGGGAAATGGACTGCGTGATAGGCAAACAAGGCACGAAAGAAACTATCCTTGCATTTACCGAACGGCTGACACGTTACGAAATTGTATTCAAAATGCCCGACCATAAGGCGGCAACAGTTGTACGCTATGTCAACAAACTTGAAAAGCGTTACGGAAAGCAATTCCGCAAGCTGTTCAAAAGTATTACGGTTGATAATGGCGTAGAGTTTAGCGACTTCAAGGGGCTTGAAAAATCAATTTATGGCGGTAAGCGTACGAGCGTTTATTATTGTCACCCGTTTACTTCTTGCGAACGTGGCAGTAATGAACGATTAAACCGTGAGATACGCCGACTAATACCAAAAGGCACGGATTTATCTACCATAAGCGACAAGCGTATACAAGCGGTTGAAACTTGGGTAAACGAGTATCCCCGTGAAATTTTTGGTTATGCGACAAGTGCCGAATTATTTAATGCTCAATTACAAGTAATATAATTGAAAGTACACTTTCAATAAAAGAAACAAGCCGCCGAAAGACGGCTATTTTGTTATACAATGATTTGGCGATTTTGCCCGTTTTTCTAACCCTTGCAAGGGTTAGAAAAATACAATATCGGTCAAAATGATACTTTCAACGGATATTTTATCATACTGCAAAAAAACTTTGAATTTATGAAAAAAATTCTATAAAAATGCTTGACTTTTCAAAATTAAAGGTATTTGTGAAAATGCGGCGCAACGTATTTGACTTGACCGAAGCGACATAAATATGCTATCATTTTGAAGCAAAAAATCATAGCTTCATACGTGAAGCGAAAAGGAATAGGTATATGGCAATCAGAGAATTTTTGTCCTCGCGCGTCGAGGACTGCAAGCGACTCGTTGAATTGCTCGGCGAGAAGTTTGCATACGTAAGCGTGTTAGGCTGCGACGTGACAACCAAGAACGTACTTGTCAACCGTCGCACCTCTCGCGTTGAAACGGATACGGATAGCGATAAGGGCTTCGTTGTGAAGCTCTCAAACGGCAGAGCGTTTTTTGAATACTCTGCGGACGACGTACGCGGTGACGTAAACGCGCTTGCTCAAAAGATATTGAGTGAAGCCGTAGCGGCGGATTGTCTTAACGACAGTATGATACACTCCCGCCCCGTCGCGGACGAGCCGCTTGTAAAAGATTTCGTACGCGAAAACGACTTTGCAAACTACACCAACGCGCAACTGCTCGAATGCTGTACGGCGATAAAAGACGATATCCTTTCAAAGAGTGAAAACGTAGTCAACGCCGCAGTTATGTTGCGCTTACTTGACGTAAACAAGCTTTTCGTGAGCAAAAACCGCACTTTAACCCAAGCTTATACGTGGGTAAACGGTATTATGGTTGCAAACTACCGCGAGGGCGAGAAGATGGTTGGCGTGCGCGAAGGCGAATGTTCCAACCTGCTCGGCGAGGTTATGAAGGAGCTTCCGAAGAAAGCTGACAGACTTGTAAAGAAAGCGCAGAAGCTCGTGGCGGCGAAGCCTGTAACCCCCGGCGTATACGACGTTATCACCGACCCGTCCGTTACGGGCTTGCTCGCGCACGAAGCGTTCGGTCACGGCGTTGAGATGGATATGTTCGTAAAAGACCGCGCGCTCGCAAAGAGCTATATGGGCAAATACGTCGCTTCACCAATCTGCAATATGCGTGACGGTGCGGCTTCTACCCTGTCCGTCGCAAGCTACTTCTTCGACGACGACGGCGTACTCGCACACGATACGCAGATTATCAAGGACGGCATACTCGTAAGCGGTATAAGCGACCTCGTGAGCGCAAGCGAACTCGGCACCGAGCCTACTGGCAACGGCAGAAGACAGGACCACGCTCGCAAAGCCTACTCGCGTATGACGAATACGTTCTTCGAGCGCGGCACGGATAAGCTTGAAGATATGATAGCCTCTATCAAGCACGGCTATATGATATTCGAAACCAACAATGGTATGGAGGACCCCAAGAACTGGGCTATCCAATGCGTTGCGGAATACGGTATCGAAATTGTGGACGGCAAGCTCACGGAAAACTACGTATCCCCAGTCGTAATGAGCGGATACGTTCCAGACGTGCTGAAATCCATATCTATGATATCGGATGATTTTATCGTTGAAGGCGCAGGCTTCTGCGGCAAGGGTCATAAGGAATGGGTGCGCGTATCTGACGGCGGACCTGCATTGAAGTTGAGGGTGAAATTAGGATGAAAAATATACAGTTACTTAAAAGCGTATTGAGCAAACATAGCGGCGAGTGCGAGCATAGCATAGTCGCAAACGATACGACCTCGTACGAGCTTTTCTTCGTACACGGCAAGCTGGAAACGGTGCGCAAGGCGAAACACTCCTCTGCACAGATAAGCGTGTTCGTAAAGCACGACGGTAAGCTGGGAAGCGGAAGCTTTGTTGCGGACGAGAGCGCAACCGAGCAGGAACTCGAAAGCAAGATAGCGGAAGCTCTCGGAAACGCAAAGATGATTTTCGACGAGCCGTACGAGCTTCCTTGCGATGACAATCAATCGGGCGGAGTTATCCCCTCCAACCTCGGCGGCAGAGATGAGAAGCAGGTTGCGGCGGACATTGCAAAAGCGGTACTTTCCGCTTGCACTCAAAAGGATTGCGGCATAAACGCGTTGGAAGTATTCGTCACTACTCGCGTGAACACCGTACTCAACAGCAAGGGCGTAGACAAGAGCCAGACCAAGCACACGGTAAGCGTTGAGGTTATTCCAACCTGCAATGCTGAGTCTGAATCTGTTGAGCTTTTCGAAACGTACGAGTTTGGCAACCTTGACGAGCAGGCAATCATACGCGAAATAGCCGCAAGAGTCGAGGACGTAAGTATGAGAGCAAAGGCAGTAAAACCGCAAGAAAAGATTGACTGCCCCGTAATTCTCAACCCATATGATATCAGAGAGATGTTTGAGGAGCTTGTATCCGACGCGCAGTATTCGAGCGTATATCTGCACACCAATCTGCACAGCGTAGGCGACAAATGGCAAAGCGAGCCTGCCCACGATAAGCTTACAATCACTATGCGCGGCATAGTGGACGGCAGTCCCGCAAGCGCACTGTTCGACAAGGACGGCACTTCCCTTTGCGACAAGACGATTGTCAAGGACGGCGAGCTTGTTGCAAACTTCGGTGCAAGCCGCTTCGCCCAGTATCTCGGCAAGGAAGCAACCGGTGCGCTCGGCTGTATCGACGTCGAAGTTGGCAACACCTCTATTTCGGAATTGCAAAGCACGCCACACCTTGAATGCGTGTATTTGAGCGGTTTGCAGGTGGACCTCTACAATGACTATATCGGCGGCGAAATTCGTCTTGCCTACTACTTCGACGGCGAAAAGCGCATACCCGTCACAGGCATCGCAATGAGCGGCAAGCTTAGCGAGGTTCTCAACAACGTCACTCTCTCTAAGGAAAAGGTTGTGAGCGGCTCGTACAGCGGACCTGAAAAGATTAAGCTTGGCAAGATGAATATATTTTAATTTGCGCCGACTGTCACACCTCGCTATTTTTTCCCTACAAATATAACCCCGCAAAACAGGGACGTTTTGTGGGGACCCCTTAGAGATGTTTTGCGGGGACCCTGCTCGGTACGCATACTCGCGCGTATAAACCGTAGTTGTTCAAAATATGTATAAAAGCAAACGCACGAGGTGTGCTGTGAGCGCAATCGTCTAAGGGACAAAAAATAACCCCCACAAACAGGGACGTTTGCGGGGGACCCCGTGAGGCAAGTGAATTGCCCTATTTTGCGAAATAAAACCTGTAAGCAGAAAATAGAAAATACAAAAACGCCACTTCATTTAAAAGTGGCGTTTTTCTTAATATAAACCTATTCTTATTTGAAGTAACGGTTAAGCAAGCCTGCGAATGCTTTGCCGTGACGTGCCTCATCACGAGCCATCTCGTGTACGGTGTCGTGAATAGCGTCAAGACCTTCCTCTTTTGCACGCTTAGCAAGAGCCGTCTTGCCTGCGGTTGCGCCGTTCTCCGCCGCGACTCTCATTTCGAGGTTCGTCTTCGTGCAAGGTGTAACGAGTTCACCAAGCATTTCACAGAATTTTGCGGCGTGTTCTGCCTCTTCGAATGCCGCCTTCTCCCAGTACAAACCAATCTCGGGATAGCCCTCTCTGTGAGCGACTCTCGCCATAGCGAGGTACATACCAACCTCGGTGCATTCGCCCTCGAAGTTTGCCTTCAAGCCGTCATAAATGTCTTGGGGAACGTTCTTGCCAACGCCAACGACGTGTTCTGCCGCCCAGCTCATAGCGCCGCCTTCCTCTTTTTTGAGTGCCGCCTTGCATACGGGGCATTCCGCTGGGGGATTCTCTCCCTCGTACACGTAACCACAAACAGGACATACGTATTTTGCCATAATAAAATCTCTCCTTTATAAATAAATATTTTATTCTTCTTTGGATTATCACAAAGACAATCTTTTGTTATTGATATTATAAAATATTTGAACTGTGCCGTCAATACCAAAACGTCAAATCTTCATTGTATTTAGCTGGAACATATGCTATACTGCTCATATCTCTTACAAAATAAGCCAAGCTTACAGGAGCAAGTTTTCACTATGTCGGCATACGCAATAGACTCATCTAAAAAAATTAAATATAATAACCAAACCTATTATGTCCGCATACGCACCTGCAATGTCAATAACCCTGTCGTACTGTTTCTGCACGGCGGATGTGGAAGTCCTGACCGCGCGCAGGTTATGAAGTATCAATCGCCGCTTGCAGACAAATTCACTCTTGTAGCTTGGGACCAACGCGGCGCGGGACTTGCCTACGACAAAGAAGAGGCAAAAAATCTTGTACTAACAAAAGACGTCTACGTTGAGGACGCGCACAACGTAGTATGCTATCTTAAAGAACGCTTCAATAAGGATAAGATAATCATAGTAGGACACTCGTTCGGCTCCGTTCTTGGCGTATGGCTTGCTGATAAATACCCTGACGATATTTACGCTTATGTTGGAATCGGTCAATGCGTTGACTATATCGAGAATGAAAAACTTTCATATGAGTGGACGCTAAATGAAGCAAAGCGTCTGAATGACAGGAAATCAATAAACATACTTCAAAAGATAGGCTCTCCGTCAAACGGTAAATATTCAGGGAATCACGTAAAAAGCATAATGAAACAACGAGCCATATTGCATAAGTACGGCGGCGCTACGTACGCAAACCGCAAACCCTATTGGCAGGAACTGCTTTTTCACGACGTGCCGATATTGCGCAAGGAATACACTTTATCTCAGCTCATTAAGTATGTAAAAGGTTTGAGTTATAGCCCGAACCAGCCGCTTGCGACCACCAATCCCGATTTTATGAACACAGTCAATAATTTGAACGTTCCCGTGTATTTACTTCTCGGAAGGCATGACCGCAACTGTGTAAGTGCGCTCGCCGAGAAGTGGCATGATGCGCTACTCGCTCCCCAAAAGAAACTCATCTGGTTTGAGAACTCCGCGCACTCTCCGCAATGGGAAGAACCCAAACTTTGGAATGAACAATTTAGAGCGTTGTTTGAGTAATTTGTTTTTCAATTCAAAGAGAGATTTTGTTTGGTACACCCCCCCCCACAAATTAACTCAACCTTTCAAAATTACCTCAGCACTCTGTATCCGCTAATAAAGCAAAATTCACAGCTTACAATAACTGCATTTAATCTCACAAATCTTAAATACGAAAAACAGCTCGCAATATGCGAGCTGTTTTCTTTGACTGTAATTAAAATTACTTGATTTCTGCCGTTGCGCCAACTTCCTTGAACTTTGCAACGAGAGCTTCTGCTGCATCCTTCGGCAAGCCTTCCTTGACTGTCTTGGGTGCGCCATCGACAACGCCCTTTGCCTCGACAAGACCAAGACCGGTTGCGTCCTTGACGACCTTGATGACCTGAACC
>CAMWIB010000043.1 GCA_947174215.1 uncultured Clostridia bacterium | reverse complement strand
GTTGAGGAGTATGCAAAGCGCATTTGGGGGTTGAAACCCATAAAATAGTTGCGCCAAACGTTACGCCTTGCTAATTAGCCCCACAAAACAGGGACGTTTTGCGGGGACCCCGAGAGGGGAGTGAATCCCCTCATTTTGCAAAATAAAATAGACACAACCTGTAATCAAAACACATTTTACAAATTCTACACATACAAAACTAATTGAGGTAAAATGTTTAATCCTTTAATAAATAAAAAGCCATACGGCGCGTCTTACGTAGGCGGCGCAACGAAGATAAAATTTCCTCTTGATTGCGAAATGCAAATCAAGAGGTTATTTGTTGTGTTGCGGCAGACGTACGGCGAGGGCGGCGTGATTGAAGGCAGGAATGAGAAATTCGAGTTGCCTTATATCGGCGTAGTTGACGGACAGGATATTTTCGAGGGCGAGTTCACGCTGAACGAGTACGGTATATGGCTTTACCGCTTTGAAGGCGAGCTTGCGGACGGCGGTATTGCTTTCTTCGGAAGAGGAGAAGGCGGCACGGCGGTACGCGGCGATTGGTTGCCTGAATGGCAGTTGACCGTATCGAAATGTGATTATAAAACGCCTGATTGGGCAAAACGCGGTGTAATTTATCAGATATTTGCGGATAGATTCTGTAAGGTCGGCGAGCAGAATTTCACAAAACGCGGAAGATTGCATTCTGACTGGAACGAGCGCCCCGATATTGCCGAAGAGGGCAACGATTATCGCGCGGACGACTTCTATGGCGGAAACATAAAAGGTATTATTTCAAAGCTTGATTACCTTAAATCTCTTGGAGTAACGTGCATATATCTTTCACCAATCTTTAAGTCCTCTTCAAATCACCGCTACGATACGGGCGACTATTTGCAGATAGACGAGTTGTTTGGAACGGAGGACGAGTTCCGCACGCTTATCGTAAAGGCGAAAAGAAAGGGTATTGCAGTGATGCTTGACGGAGTATTCAACCATACGGGTTCGGATAGCAGATATTTCAACCGCGAAGGTTCGTATTCAGAGCTTGGCGCATTCCAAAGTACGGAATCCAAATACTTTGATTGGTACTACTTCAACAACCATCCTATGGAGTATCACTGTTGGTGGGGAAGCACGGTTGTGCCTACCGTCAACAAGAGTGCGGCGGGCTACCGAGAGCTTATACTCGGCAAGGACGGCGTTATAGATAAGTGGAGCAAAGCGGGAGTTTTGGGTTGGCGACTTGACGTTGTTGACGAGCTTCCTATCGACTTCACGACAGACCTTTGCAAGACGATAAAGGACAAGGGTAAGGATATGTTTGTCGTCGGCGAGGTGTGGGAGGACGCTTCAATCAAGATAGCGTACGACGCGTGGCGACCGTACTTTATGGGCGAACAGCTCGACTCGGTGATGAATTATCCGTTCAAGGAAGCGATACTTGCATACACGCTTGGCGGCAATAAATCGGAGTTTATTGACAAGGTTACGCTCGTGCTTGAACATTATCCGAAGCAGAGCCTTGACGTGCTTATGAATCTCATAGACAGCCACGATACGGTGCGCGCGCTTACTTGCCTTAGCGGAGTCGATGCACCGCAGTCGAAGCGTGATAGAGCTGATTTCAAGCTGTCTGACGAACAGTACGCTTTGTCAAAGCAAAGGCTTTTGTTTGCGGCTACGTTGCAATATACGTTGGCAGGAACGCCTTGCGTATATTATGGTGACGAGGCTGGCGTACAAGGCTTTGAGGACCCGCTCAACCGTGGCACGTACCCGTGGGGTGGAGAGGATATGGAGATTGTCGCATACTATCAAGCGCTCGGCAATATTCGCAAGAAATATGCGGAACTGCTGACTGGCGAAACGGTGTTCGTCGCTGACGACGAGTTGTTGGTTTATGAACGCAGAAACGAGCGCGGTACGCTCAGAGTGTACGCAAACGCGACGGATAACGAGGTTGTACGCACAGTAAGCGGCGTTGACGCAATCACGAAAAAGAGGGTAAAAGGGAATTTATCCATTGCCGCACACGAAGTTAAAGTGATAGTTGTAGGATAATAATATGAATAATAAAAGTATAGCGGAAATTAAAGTTCTTGCCGATGCGGGAGATATAAATGCACAATATGAGTTGGGCGACCGTTATATGAACGGAATTGATGTTGAAGAGAGTTGGTCAACGGCATTCAACTGGTATCTTCGTGCCGCAGAGCAGGGATATGATGAGGCTCAATATGCTGTTGCCGATTGTTATTCTGTTGGGCTTGGAGTAGATTGCGATTTTGAAGCGGCATATAATTGGTATCTCAAAGCGGCTGAGCAGGGAAATGCTGCGGCACAGTATGATGTTGCAGAGTGTAAATATTTTGGACAGGGTGTTGAAACCAATAAGAATGATGCTTTCGAATGGTATATTAAATCGGCAGATAATGGATATTCCGGCGCGCAAATTGAACTCGGTATTTTTTACGAAACAGGAGAGATTGTCGAGCGTGATTTGATTGAGGCTGAAAAATGGTATCGCAAATCGGCGGAACAAGGTGACACAACTGGGCAGTACAATCTTGCCTGTTTATATATGTATTATGATAATTTTATTGATAAACGCGACCAGTGTTTAGAGTTGTTTATGCTCGCCGCGCAGGATGGTTCTTCTGACGCTATGTGTAATGTTGGATATTGTTATGAAAATGGTTACGGTACAGAGATTGATTATCAAAAAGCAAACGAATGGTATCTTCGCTCTGCGGAATTAGGCAATGCTGTCGCCGCTTGTAATCTCGGTGAAAGCTACGAGCTTGGCAAGGGTGTTGAATTAGATATTCAAACCGCAATAAAATGGTATAGATTAGCCGCAGATAATGGCGATGAGGATGCGAAAAAGAAATTAAATGAATTTGCGTAAAATATTATATAATAAAAAACAAGTGCCAGTCGAGAAATTCGGCTGGCACTTGTTTTATACATTTACATCTTATCAGTCAGCATCCAATGCATCTAAGCGGATTTGCTTTTTCTCTTCCTTGGTGAGCTTTCTGCCTTTGCCGACGATTGCGCTATCGCCGTGCTTGACGAATACCATAAGCACGATTGCTATTATTACGCAGATTGCGCTGTACATAAACAGTGCGGTATTGGAGATGTAGTCCATAACAAGACCTGCGATGAACGGCGTGATTGCCTGCGCGGACATCGTAGCCATATAATAGTAACCAGTGTACTGACCGAGGGTTTGCGAGGTTGAAAGCTCGGTGACCATCGGGAAGGTGTTGACGTTTGCGATAATCAAGCCAAAGCCTGCGATGAGGTAGAACAGAGCAAACAGCACTGCGGGGATAATGGCTTTATCGTTCGGTTTGATAAAGAAGAAGATAAGCACGAAGGATATAACCGCCAAGCCGAAGCCGATGATGATTGACTTTCTTCTGCCAATCTTAGCCGCCATATAGCCGACGGGGATAAACGCGATTGCGCTGATACCCATACTCACGCCCGAGATGATTGAAGCGACACCTGCGGAGAGGTTGAGCGCTTTTGTCGTGTAGACCGAGAGGTTGCTCGATATTGCGTTGTAGCCCATAAACCACATAAAGATTGAGGCGAGAATGAGCCAGAAGGAAACGAGCTTTGATTGCTCTTCCTTGGATTTTGAAGTCCACCATTCCTTTGGTGATTTGCGTGGAGTCTTTGCATTTTTAGCGACTTCCTGCGCAAATTCAAGGGTTTCGGGGGACATCTCCTCAGCTTTATCGGGAGTTTCCGGCATATCGGCGACGAAGTTGCCTGCCGTATCCGTCATAACTGCGTCAGAGGAGAGCGCACCTGCTTCGACATTTTCCGTATTTTCAGTTTCATCTGCAAAGTCGTCAATGCCGTATTCCTTGCAAATTTCCTGACATCTGTCAACCATCTTACGCTCTTTGACGAGAGCGAGGAAGCCCGCGAGCAACAGGAGCATACCCGCCGCAACGCTTGCAAAGATTATCACGTAGTTGTATAAGCTACTGCCGAACAGGACTACCGTATATATAAGGAACGCGATTGCACCGCCAACGCCGCCGCAGAGGTTTATCATAGCGTTGCCCTGCGAACGCAAGGGCTTCGGCGTGACGTCGGGCATAAGCGCGACGGCAGGGGAGCGGAAGGTCGCCATAGCCACGAGGACGAGGAGCAATATAACCATATATACGCCGATGCTTGCGCCGCCCGTCTTTCTCGTGACGTTGGCGTAAATCATATCGCTTTCGTAGTTGTTCATCCCGCTTGCAACGAACTTCGTATATTTCTCGTTTCTTTCCTTTATAACCTGATAGGTTTCGCCCGACGGTGCGGTGTCTGTGAGCTGAACCTCAACCGTTTCGCCGTCGATAACGTAATAATACGTTTCAGAGCCAATCATATTGAGTACGGCTTTCTTAGAGGAGAAATTTTCGTCCAAGCGGAGCTTTACGTATTCCTCTTTGGAGATATTGTTCATTTTGAGGTAGCTCTTATCGCAGTAATTCGTTTCATTTTCGTCATACCACTTGGTGAGCAGCTTTTCAAGCTCTGTAACCTCTTGACCCTCTTGCGTAGCGAAGATTTCCGCTCTTAAATTGTCAACGTATGTATTTGCGTTCTTTTGTTGACTGAGCGTCGCAACGGGAACGAAAACCATAAGCAAGACGGATGCGAGCGTACCGATTACGATAAACGGCGTACGCTTTCCGAACTTCTTGGTGAGCTTACCTTTGGCGTTGTCCGAGAGCTTGCCGAAGAATGGCAACATAAACAGCGACAAGAGGTTGTCAAGACCCATAATCAAGCCGCGCAGTGAGTTGGGCAAGCCGTAGGCGTGTTCCAAAAGAAGTGGGACTACAAAGTCGTACGCTGTCCAGAACAGCATAATGATTGCAAAAGCAAATCCGACTTTGATAGTCTGGGGGTAGTCGAGTTTGAGTGGCTTTCTGCCTTGCTCGTCGAGCATAGGCGCCGACTCGGTCGCTTTTTTCTTCATAATTTTCTCCTATTTTCGCTTGTGCGAGTGTGGCGGTTTATTTGCGTAGTCTGGCAAGAATGTTGCCGCCGTGCGAAAATTTTGTGCCACGCTATTTATTATATATTATAGTAAGTTATAAAACAATACCCAATTATAAAAAAACTCCGTACAAAAAGTACGGATTTCAGATAGCGCGGGCAGTCAATATGTTGAAGCGCGCATTAAATCGTTATTCCAAAATGGTCGCAAAGCCCGTAGCAGAGTATGCCAAGGGCGGCGGATATTATGACGATAAGTATAGGCTTCATCTTTTTGCCTTTAATTTTGAGAAAGGATAGCGGGAATATCACTGCAAACATACCTATGCCGATATAGTCTACGCTTACGGTGCCGACGTTCCTTATATCCGTTATGCCAAAGAGCATCGTGAGTACGAGCGAGAGGAAAACGGACATCAAAAGTCCCGTTACGGTGGAGCGTACGCCGACGAATACTTCACTTACCGCCTTGCGCTTCATAAAGTTTGAAAGCAGCTTTGCCACGAGTATGATGATTATGACAGAGGGCAGTACCACGCCGAGGGTGGCACAAATTGCGCCGAATACGCCCGCCGTTTCTATACCCGTGTATGTTGCGATATTCACGGCAAATGGACCGGGGGTACTTTCGCTTATGGCGATAAAGTCGATGAGCGCGGTTTCTTCAAGCCAACCCTTGTCGACGACGTTCGTCATAATCATCGGAATCATCGCCTGTCCGCCACCGATTGTGAAAAGTCCTATTTTGAAAAACGTCCAGAGAAGGTCAAGGTAAATCATACTTCACCTCCGCCGTTTTTTACGCGCTTTTTAGTTTTGCGTCTGCCAAATCTTTTGCGCTTAGCGAACACGTCGCTGTCGATAGCCGTATCACAATCGGTATCGCTAACAGTATTTTCCGATATATCGTTTTGGGCTTGATTTTCTTCACAGGAAATGTAATCGTTTGCTTCACCGTTTATGCTATTTTCGTCACAATTAGGTGTTTTTATGATTATTTCGTGCGTATCAACTGCTTTTTGTGAAAAATACTCGTCTTTATCAAGCGGTTTGCCTTCGCGCTCGTTGTAGTACTCCGCAGTGCCGACTGTGTGATAGCGGCGGTTTCGTACGTAGGTGGTTACGGCAACTGCGACAGAGCAAACGAATATCGTGCCGAGTATGACGTATATAACGTCCACGTCAAAGAAGAACACAAGTACGAAGGAAATTGCCATCAGTGCGAAGGAGAATATTGTCTTTCGCATATCCTTGAAGAACGAAAGCACCGCCTTTGCGATAAGCACGAGTACGCCCACGCGTATGCCGCGGAAAAGGAAGTTTACCCATTTGTTGTCCTTGACAAGATTGAGTATGACTGACAGCACAGAAATTATGATAAACGAGGGCAGGACTACGCCGAAGGTTGCAAATATGCCGCCGAGTATGCCGAACTGCTTCGTGCCTATAAACGTAGCCGTATTTACGGCGATAGGCCCCGGGGTGCTTTCCGCGATAGCGAAGATGTCGCCAAGCTCGCTTTTTGTAATCCACTTATGCTTGTCTACGACTTCCGCTTCAATTAGCGTGAGCATTGCGTACCCGCCACCAAACGAGAAAAGACCTATCTTGAAAAACACTCCAAACAGAGTGAGTACGTCTTTCAGATACTGCCCTATGGGGCGTTTTTGTGTGTGTTGTCTGCTCATAGTTTATTCCGTTTTCCAATTATAGCATTTAAGTGCTAAGGTGTAAACTCAAAGCGGCAAGTATTTTCACTTTGCGCAAATCGCTTTGCAAGGCGGGTATTGTGTGCTAATATGTGACTATGATAGTATGTGGAATTGAAAAGTTTTCTATGGTAGATTATCCCAACAAGATTTGTTGCACCGTCTTTACGGGCGGCTGTAATATGCGCTGTCCGTTTTGCCACAACGGCGCGCTTGTCGTTGGGGACGTAAAGGCAAACGTGATGGACGTAGAGGAAGTCTTTGCGTATCTCGAAAAGCGCAAAGGGCTTGTGGACGCGGTGAGCGTGACGGGCGGCGAGGCTACGCTTCAACCAGACCTCGTTGAGTTCTTGCGTAAGGTGCGCGATATGGGATACCTTACAAAGCTGGATACAAACGGCTTGCGCCCCGACGTGCTTAAAAGGATTCTCGATGAAAGACTCGTAGACTACGTGGCTATGGATATAAAGAACAGCCCTGAAAAGTATCCGCTTACGACCGGGCTTAAAGGCATTGATATGGATAAGCTCAACGAGAGTATTGCGCTTATCAAGCAAACGGATATTGACGGTGAGTTCCGTACGACTCTGATAGAGGAGTTCCACACCGAGGAGGATATGCGCAAGATTGCCGATTGGGTGAGCGGTGCAAAGCATTATTTCGTGCAGGGCTATAACGATGCGGAGGGCTGTATAGAACACGGCTTCCACCAAGTACCCAAGGAAAAAGCGTTGCAATATCTTGAACTTTTCAAGGGCAAAGTCGGCGATACGGGAATGAGAGGTTATCATTAAAATATATACAAATCTGCATTTTATATTGCTGTTTTGTAAAGGTAAACTATTAAATATGTTAAATAAGAAATACCATAGAGATAAGCCTCTATGGTATTTCAATTTATATCTTGTCTGCGCCGAAATGGAATTAAAATGTGGCTGAAACTCATACGGCTTTTGATGCTCCTTGAATAATTCAAGCAGTTCTACGACAAACATATGCGTTGCTCACTAAAAAATATAATAAGGTTCACCTATATGGGCGCGACTCGATATCTGTATTATTAAGAGTGGATTATAGCAATCTCCAAGCCTTGTCTAAGCGCGTAATCAATAATTGATTTACGCCCGCCAGATAAACCGTTAAACAAGGCTATCAACATTGAGGAATTGTTTACCATAAACAAGTTCCTTTCTAATACACATTCTTCTCCTATGTAGTTTTCATATATACAGCGAATTTCATCTAATTTCGCTAATGTCCGTCTATACTTGATTCTTTCTTTATCAGCCCAACCAGCCTCGCGGTTTCTATATGGC
>CAMWIB010000042.1 GCA_947174215.1 uncultured Clostridia bacterium | reverse complement strand
TGGCAGAAGTACGACGATATTTTTACCCTCGTTCTCCTTGCGCATTGCAAGCTGAGAAGCCGCCCACAGCGCCGCGCCTGCGGATATACCTACGAGTATACCCTCCGCCTTTCCGAACGCTTTGCTCGTAGCAAACGCGTCATCATTGTCAACTGCGATAACTTCGTCGTATACTTCCGTATTCAAAATGCTCGGCACGAAGCCAGCGCCTATACCCTGAATTTTGTGCGCGCCGCTCACGCCCTTGGAAAGTACGGGCGACGATGACGGCTCGACCGCAACCACCTTGACGGACGGATTCATACCTTTGAGATACTCGCCTACTCCCGTAACCGTACCGCCCGTTCCTACGCCCGCGACGAAGATATCCACGCGACCTTCCATATCGCGCCAAATCTCCACGCCAGTCGTACGCCTATGTATATCGGGATTGGCGGGATTTGTGAATTGCGAGGGAATGAACGCGCCGTCAATACTTTCTGCCAACTCCTCGGCTTTTGCGATTGCGCCCTTCATACCCTTCGCGCCCTCGGTAAGCACAATCTGCGCACCGTACGCCTTAATGATGTTCCTACGCTCTACGCTCATAGTTTCAGGCATAGTGACGATAAGCTTATATCCCTTAGCCGCCGCCACAGCCGCGAGTCCGATACCAGTGTTGCCCGAGGTCGGTTCTATTATGGTCGCACCATGTTTAAGTACTCCGCGCTGTTCGGCGTCCTCAATCATAGCGAGCGCAACCCTATCCTTCACCGAACCCGACGGATTGAAGTATTCTAATTTCGCAAAGACGTGCGCCTGCAAGCCAAGCGTATTCGCATAATTTGATATTTCCACCATAGGCGTATTGCCTACCAACTGAACGATAGATTTGAACACTGCCATATCGTACACTCCTTTATCGCCGTATACCGCCGCCACGCTAAGTCGTAACGAACATTCTCATCGTTGATTATTAAAGCGAGCCATAACTCGCGCTGTCGTGCATAAGCGATAATTTTATTGTATTCCGCACTTGCCGCAGTGTCAACAAATAATCGCGTAGCGGCAAATGAAAACCCCGCATACGGATACGCATATCTTATCCGAACACGGGGCTTACGAATACGAATTATAACTGAGCTTTTATTCTTTATTACATACTGGGTTTTGTATTCTTAATAACGCGGTTTTTTATAACGCTTATATGAGCCGCACTCAACAGCTCTTCTTCCTGCCGAGGTTGACGTTGTCGGAGTGTCTGTCACGCAAGCACTCAATTGGATTAGGCTGATGCTCTGCGCGGTAGTCCTCACCCTTATTGTCGATATGCGCACGAATGGTAGCGTGGCTCGGCACCATCTTCTCGTCTGTGCCGTTGACAGTGCGCTGATACTTGAAGAAGTCTGCGTCGTTCGGCAATCCGTTAACGTTGATATACCCCTCTCTATGCGCGGTATTTTCGACGGTTTCGGCGATAATCTTACGCACGTACGCCTCCTGCGGCGAGAATACGAGCAGCTCGGGGAAGTTGCCGTCTGGGATAACCTGTTGCCACTCCTTCTTACCGTACGTTTTAAGCGCTTCTGCGGCGATATGAAGGTGGGTAATCTCTTGTCTGAGGCAATGCTCCCAGACCTTCTTAATATTCTTGTCAGTTTCGCTTTTCCAGCAGGAATAGTAGAGGTAGCACTCCGTGTACTCGTGATTGAGCCAGCATTCGAGCCAACCCTCGTTGACGTCCATAAGCGAGCCGTACTGCGTGACATGCTGCTCCTCAACCATAGCAATTTCTTGATACAGCCTTCTGCCGAGGTCGGTTTCGTAGAACGCGCACTGATTCATATAGTAGTTCATCGTCTGCTGTTCCGCAGCGGTGATAATGGCTACGTCAAGCTTCGTAATGGGCGCGGCTTTCTTGAAGTTGGTAGGCTTGCGTACGTCGTCGTAAGGATAGCGGTGATGCGCAATCGTAGGACGGGCAGGCGTAATCTCCGTATATCCGCCAACGAGCTTATCCGCGTGTATGCCCTTCTCCATATCGAGCAGGTTCGCATATCTGTACAGGTGGTCGAAGTCTTCGAGCAACGCAAAATCGAGCGCGGCTTTTACGTTCATATCAGGCTCGCGCTGTGCAAGTATAGCGGTAAGCTCAACGGCAAGCTGTTCGTAGCCTATCGTCGTTTCAAGTACTGTTTCGTCCTTCGGCTTCAAGCACGCAATCTTCTTTTGCTGTTGCTGTTCGTTCTTGCGCACGAATTCGAGCTGACGGCGCAGGTTGTTGTCCTTGCAGTGACGGAAAAACTGATGTGAGAACCACACCGCCTCGTACTCCGTGCCGTTCATAAGAATGATACGCGTCTTTGTGAAAGCGTCCGTATCGTTCTTGGAATAGCTCTCGGGATAAATACTCTTCCAGTCGTAGAATAACTTTTCTGACTTTTCGGGTGCTTCGTTGAATGGGTTGAATGGCATAATAACTTCTCCTGATATTATTAAATGATGATTGAATTATCGTCCACCGCCTACGTTTTTATACACCGCCCTGTCACGCTTTTAAGGAGATAATATTATGCAAGAACAGTTCATTACATTGACGGCGATATAAAAATTGATTTTCAATTAAGACCAAATTTGTTTATACTCATACAAAGAAGCGCACCCCGTCGTTTCCTATTTACAATTATAAATAAAACATTTTGTACAGTTGTCAAAAATCTGTATTGCATTACGCATATAAATATGTTAGAATTTGTCTATATAAGGAGAAAAATTATGATAGATTATCCCGAGTACATTTCACCAAAGCGCAAACCTGCTCCTACGCCTGACAGCGTTGTTGAAAATGGCAAGGTGCATTACGGAACGTTTGACGCTCCCTTCAAGGAGCTGAACCTGCTTGACGCGGATAAGCCCTGCGGCAAGAAAGCGTCGGCAAAGAAGAAAGCAAGCAGACTCACCGAATGGGAAGCATTCGAAGTCAATATGGACGAAGGCTCGCTTATAAGCGCGGTTTACAAGACTACGTTCGGTATGGGCTTCTCCATATTCGTATGGTACGACAAGGCGGAAGACAAAATTTACAGCTGGCGCAATATCGTCACCAAAAAGAAATCGAGAGTCGCGGCTCAGCTTGTCAGCGACTACTGCCTCTGCAAGACCAAGCACAGCAATTACCGTATCGACAACGACCTGCTCAACGGCAAGGCAAGCGCGAAAGGTCACACGAAGGGCAAGTGCGGCGAGTTTTCAATCAATATGAAATTCGAGCGCGTATCTCCTCTTTCCAACGCGGTTATGCCTCTTGCCAAGGATAAGAACGGCGAGTTCTGCAACCCTCTGTACAGCGAAAAGGATTTGTTCAAGGTGACAGGCAACATTGTTCTTAACGGAAAGGTATACGAAGCCAACTCGCGTACCGTAGGCATCATCGACGACCATAAGGGCTACTATCCCTATAAGGCGCACTATGATTGGCTCACGACTATGTGCAAGATAAACGACGACGGCGAGGAGAAGTATTTCGGTTTCAACCTCACCCGCAATCAGTCCGTTGACCAAGACAGCTACAACGAGAACTTCATCTGGGTTGGCGACGAGCTTCATCCACTGCCCCCGGTAGTATTCGCACACAAGGACGGCAAGAAGAAAGCCAAAGAGTGGCACGTTACGGACGAGAAAGGCCTCGGCTTGGTTGACGTAACCTTCAAGATAAGCAAAGTATTCTATATGCCGATACATACGGGTATACTTGAATGCTACTACGCTCTCCCCTTCGGCAAGATAAGCGGCTACGTTACAGGCACAAACGGCAAGAAGTACGTGCTTGACGGAATGACTGGTATCGGCGAAGATAAGACCACAAGAATGTAATTCCTTCACAAATATAAGTATTAAAAAATTTAATTATTCAAACAATAACACCACCGAGTTTTCGGTGGTGTTATTTTACATTTGCACAAGTTAAGATGAAACCAACGTTTAACCACGAGGGCAATTACAATTTTACTATAATGATTCATGTTTTAGTGTTTAATAAACTGTGATAGAGGAATGCAAGACCGTCATTGCGAGGGAGCAACGCGACCGCGGCAATCCAGATGATACCTTACTTTTATGTGTTTACTTCTGAATTGCTTCGCTTTGCTCGCAATGACGGTCTATCGCTGATTGTCTACTGCTAAAAATTATAATAAAACGCAAAATCGAAATATTGTGACGCACACTTCGTGTGTTTGAACCTTGACTGAACTCACGCCGAGCTTCGATACTCCGTCCGCAACGCACACACTTCGTGTGTTTGAAACTGGGTTGGACTCACACCGAGCTTCAATATTCCGTCCACAACGCACACTCTTCGCGTATTTGAAACTTAGCTGAACGCCAAACATATCTTTATTAACATAGGACTAATCCGCGGCTTGATGGCAATTGTGGCGTTGCAATAAGCGGAGCAACGGAATAGCGATTAAAAAAATGTCACCTCTTTTACAAGGTGACATTTTTTAATCGCGTCAAAAGTCAATCGCTCAAATAGCACAGATTTTACTATTAAGCTTTCTTTTTAGACTTCTTACCCTTCTTGCCGTTAGCTTCCGCATTTGCTTCCGCTTCTGCGTCTATCTTCTGCTGCTCCAAATCTTCGTGCGCTCTGTTCTGTCTTTTTCTCTCAGAGATGACGCGGAGCATGAAGATTACGAGTGCGACGAGGAATACGACGAGAATTACAGATACTGCAATTGCAAGCCATACGATGAGGTCGGGTTTCTCCTCTGCGGGGAATCCGTCAAGCTTTTCCCACATGCCGTTTGCATTGTACTTGAAGTACATACTACAAAGCTCGTTCGGGAGCTGATAGCTGCCGACGTGGCTCTCGCCGATGGAATTCGTCATAAGATAGATTTCGCCGTCTGCCAAAGCCGTTCTGTCAACGACGCTACCGTTTCTATCCGTTATGACGCTCGAAATCACGTCATCGGGAAGCGCCGTTACGTAGCCGCTGTTGTCGATATCAAGCGTAGGCACCTTATCGGACTTATTCCAAGTACCGTTGAGGTCGCGCTTGCTTATCTTGAATTTGAGCGTTACGTCGTTCTTCGTGCCGTCGGACCAAGTGAGCTTGTTGTCGGTGACGTAAAGCGTTATCTCATACGAGTCAACTTCCGTCTGAGTGAGGAGCGAAACGCCGTCCTCTTCTCTTATGCCAACGTACTTTTTGAGTCTTTCCCAGTCCTTAATTTTGAACTCAATCGGCTGACCTGTATAGGTTATGACGTCGTTCTCAAATGACGGACGTTCAAACGTGACGTACGGCTCCTCAGCAGTGATGCTGAACATGAGCTTCTTGTCGCCTGTCGGCTGACCCTTCTTCCACGTTGCGAGATTCGGGTCGATGATGCGCAGAGTCAGCGTGTACGAGCCAATCTCGTTTTGCTGTAAGATGTACTCGCCTTCTTCTTCCACGATTTCGACATATTGCTTCAAGTAATCCCAGTGCTGAATCTCGAAGACCTTGGTCATTCCGTCGTACTGCATTGCGTCGAGAACGAACTTCGGGTCATCGAGTTCCACGCCGCTTTCGACCTGAACGACTTCACCGTCTTGGTTGAGTCTGAACACTACTGTATCGTTATCAACAGCGTAGTTCGGGTCAGAGAATCTGACGGTCATGTAGAAGTTCTGGTTCGGCCACAAACGCGTCAATGCAGATTCAAGGTTGCTGTCGTTGCAGACGAACACCGTCTTATAGCCGTCGTTCTCCTTTATCGAGATGACGTATTCGACTGTCAGTTCAGGCATTTCGTCATCTGCCGTCACAGCGCTGTTGTCTACTGCAACCTGAGCTTCGCTTGCCGTGCCGCCGCCATTCGAGAGTTCGAAGCGCGGGAGACCGCTGCCCCATACCCAGCTACCGCCGACCTTGATGGCTTCAATCTCGAAGGTGAGAACCATCGTTGCAGTGCCGTTTGCCCACTTGTACAAGAACTTGTTCTTGATTACGAGCGTTACGGAGTACTTGCCAGCCTTGGTCTGCGTGAAGTCGTCACCGCTTATCTCAACAAGACCCGCGTACTTGGTATCCCAGTCGAGAATCTCGAAGGTATGAGCCTTGCCGTCGTACTTGACAGACGTCATATTCATAACAGGCGTATCAAGCTCGGTCGTGTCGTTGGTGTTGACTTCTATCTTGAAGACTACGGTGTGCGTTCTGTAAGTTCCGTCCTCCCACATTGCGAGAGTCGTATCCTTGATTGTGAACGTCACTCTGTACTCGCCAACCTCGCTCTGAGTGAGGCTATCACCGGTCATCGTGAGGTACTGGCTCAAATAATCCCAGTTGTCAATCACGAAGGTATGAGCGTCACCGTCGTAAGCGATAATCGGTTCAACGAACTGCGGCTTGTCAAGAACTTGGACTTCTACCGCATACAGCTCGTTGCTCTCAGAGTATCTGAACGAGAACGTCGTGTTGACGTCGTCAGCAAACTTGAAGCTGTCGCTCGTGAGTTCTACGTACATATAGTACGTGACTTCCGTTTCGGTGAATCTGAACTCAACGACTTTGCCGTTGCTGTCCTTGATTGTGTACTTGAACAGACCTTCCGGATACTCGCCGAACACTTCGGTGTCGGGGTTGAAGAACGGCAGGCGCTCGCCAAGCTCCCAAGAGCCTACGATTTCGTGCTGCGTGATTTCGAACTTCAACGTGACGTCGTCCGTCTTGCCGTTGTTCCAGATGAACGCTGACGTATCCTTGATGTGGAGCGTTACGTTGTACACGCCAACTTCCGTCTGAGTGAGGTCGTCGCCAAGGAGTTTGACGATATCCGCATACTTCTCGAACCAGTCAGCTATTTCGAACGTAATCGGTTGACCCGTATAAGAGAGCTTCTCTTCGAGCATCGAAGGCATATCCACAGGCAATGCGGTGGTTCTTGCGAGAACCTCGAAGGTGATTGAATAGTCACCCGTGTTGCCGCCAACCCAAGTTGCAACCGCAGCGTCAATGATGTGGAAGGTTACCTTATACTTGCCAACCTGCGTTTGCGTGAGGCTGTCGCCCTTGACTTCAACGTACTTGGAAATCTTGTCGAAGTCTACGATGGTGAACGTATGAGCCGTGCCGTCGAAGATGATGGACGATTGCTCGAACGTCGGCAATTCCATTCTTACGACTACGATTTCCTCAATCGTACCGTCGGAGTTGAGCTTGAACACCTTCTCCGTTTCGAAGTTGCTGTCGAACGCATAGTTGGTATCCGTTACGCTTACGACAATCTTGTATGACGTGCCGCCCTTGACGCTCTCGACAACGTTGCCTTCCGCGTCGGTTATGACGTAGCTGAGCAAGTCGGTCGGGAGTCCGCCGAAGCCGTCCTCTATCAACTCGACGTACGGATGTACCGCGTCTTCATCGTCGAATATCCAGTTACCGGTTATGGTCTTAGGCGTGACGGTGAACGTAAGCACAACGTCTTCCATACCGCCCGTCGCCCAGATTGCTGTTGCGCCGTCCTTGAAGCGAACCGTAACAGTGTACGTCTTTGCGTCAACAACCGTAAGGTCGCCAACCACTTCGAGGAATGCCTTATAGGTTACATCCCAGTTCTCGATTGCGAACGTGAGGTTGCCACCCGTATATTGTTGCTTATCCGAAACAAGCGTAGGCTTGTCAAGCTTCGTAAGCTCGGTCGGAACAATCGTGCCGTCCTCAACCGTGAAGATGAGTACCGACTGAACGTCGCTTGCAAACGTGAAGTTCTTGCTGTAATCGGAGTGTATCGTAGCCGTTGCATAGTAGGTTACGTCTGCAACGAAGCTATCCGTAGACACGTCGAACGCGTTGCCCTTATCGTCCTTGAACGAGTAGGTGATAAGTCCTGCGGGCAATTCGTCGCCTGCGTACACGGTTGCCGACGTATCGAGGGTCGGAACAGAGCCTGTCGTATCCCACGTTGCATTGACCGTCACAGCAGTGATTTCGAAGTCAAGCTTTACGTCGTCAGAAGTGCCGTCCTTCCAGATTGCGAACACGTCGTCCTTGATGTGGAGCGTCACTTGATACTTGCCTGCGTTCGTCTGAGTGAGCGAGCCTGCCGTGACTTCAAGATAATC
>CAMWIB010000041.1 GCA_947174215.1 uncultured Clostridia bacterium | reverse complement strand
GATATAATATTTTATTATAGATATTTTAGAATTGTAAATAATTGCATCTTTATTTCTATTGTGATATGATATCAATGCGATACAATTAAATATAACAAAGAAGTACAACCTCTGGTAGGCCTGTACCTTTTCGTATTACATAAACTTTTTTGTTATATTTATGTGAATTGTATCGCAGCAAGCGGGATGGTGCAAGTTTACAAGTACCGTTTCGTTTGAAGCGGTACTTTTTTTATAGTGCCAATTGCTTAAATCGTAATATCGTCTATTTGTTGAATGGGAGGACAAAAGATGAATAAAAAGAAAGTTATTATAGTATCTGCTGTTATCGTTGCTGTATTAGCAATAGTATTGACATTATCGCTGTGTTTGACGTTAATCAACAATGCGCAGACGTTAGATACCCCGAGCAATGTTCGTGTTGACGGTAACACCATAAAATGGGATGAGGTCAAACACGCGTCGGAATATGAAATCTATATAAACGAAATGTCGTTTGACGTAAAACAGTGTAGCTATAACTTTGACGAGTTCAACTATTTGTCGGGAGACTATACAATTAAAGTTAAAGCCAAAGGCGACGGTAAGGAATATCTCGATTCGGATTGGTCTAATGAAATTGTATTCAGTTATACAAATTCCGCAACATACACTTTGGATATTATCACAAGCGACGGTGGAACGACGAGCATAATAAATTCATCTCCGTCATATGCCGCCAACAGTTTGGTGCAAGTTGTGGCATATCCAAACAGCGGATGGTATTTTGATGGATGGTATTCAACAAATTTCTTCAAGCTTAGCTCTGATATAACATTTTCTTTTACAATAAACACAAACACTATATTACGCGCACAGTTTGCTCCAAATTCAACAGCAATCGACCAAACATATGTGCAGGAAACCGAATTAATGGGCAATTCTCCAAATTTTGCGATATATGTCCACTGCCCAGAGGGAGAACAGTACATAAGAAAAAATCTGTTTATTTACGATGATTATTTTATGACGGAAGCAGAGGATGGCTCTTTGCAGGTTGCTGATGGGTACGAGAAAGAAGCAAAATTTGAAATTGGTCGTATAGAATATAGGGGAAACAATTTTTATGCAATATATACCTTGCTTGATTATCAAGCGAGTGGTGCTTATATTGCCAGAGCGACGGGTAGCGTCACTATATTAAAGGAGGCAACGCGTTTTGCCAACGGGGCACAAACGTCAGTTGATGGAGAGTCGGATTTTACATATGGCGATGAAGAAGGTCTAAGTGAGCTTGCATTCTCTATTGGAAACACAGAACATTCCAAAGTTGTTTTAAAGGATGAGGTAAGAATCTTTTCATTTGACGATAATCCTACGTTTGCGGGTAATCCGAGTGACAGAAATAAATACACCGACGGTGTTGTTTTTGAACGCATTGGTACCGGTTGTACTGAAAACGGTGAAATAGGCGGATTTATAACCGACAAGATTGATTTTGTCAGAAACGGAAAATCAATGAAATTGGATGTAGGCTCATTGGTTGGTTTTGGTGGAGGAATTTCCTTAAATATGCCAATGGTCTACGAAGAGTCCGACGGCACGACTTATTCATATAATGGTTTGCGCACTGAGCAGTTCAATGAGAGAACCGTTCTCGGAATAGTAAAGGAAATTCATTATCTTGGTTATGAAGATACAAAGTATCCGGTATACTTCGTCGAATTGTTGCCAATTGAGGACGAAGGCGACTTTTTTGAAGTGCTTGACATATATGTAGAAGATGATTTGCAGCTTGAAGGATACGTCGACCCAGATGATGAGGCGTTGATTGAATCAATACAAAAGAGCTTTTATCAGAATGAAGAATTTCAGAAATTCCTTGCAGGTATAAGTGCGACTGTTGACGAATATGCAAATGATGAGGATGTTGAAATTGCAACGATAAGCGCAAGTTCATTCCTTGACAAAATCAAAATTAAGCCAAACCTGACAATTAAGGATAAAAAGCTGACTTTGACGATAAAGGGCGAAATCAACCTTGATTTCAATAAAACTAAACCCAGTGTAGGAAAGATAAGCGGCAATCTTGGTATTTCGTTTGAATTGACGGAGCAGTTGCAGTATACTGTTAAATTTTCATGGATTAAGGGAAAGCTGGGTATCAAAAAGGGCTTTGACATTCGTTTGATTCAGGATGAAGAAACAAAGTTTACGTTTGACGTAAAGGTTACGTTCTCGGCAGAAACAGGCGATTATGGCGATTTCATCTTAAACAAATCAACTAAGTGCATACACGTGCCGAAATGTTGGCATATCAACCAAATGCTTGAAACCAACAAGCAGCCGTCCAAAAAGTCGCTTTCAAAATTGGAAGAAGAAGGATATTGGCCTTGTGGCACTTGCCTTGCCGATGAAAAGAACGCTTATCTTGATAAAATCGAAACAGAAGAGTTCAGAGAAAAACTCGCAAGGACTCTAAAATACAGCGATTGGGGCAATAAGCTTAAAGAAATCAAAGAGGCGTTGTCTGGTAAGAGTGGTAATACAACAACCGATTCCGCCGATAAACAAATAATGCTTGCCGATATACCGTTTAATTGTATCATCGACATAGATATTCGCGTCTACTTGCATATGTCCTTCAAGCTTGAAGCAACATTGCATTACGAGCATATTGCAAAGAGTCAATCCACAATGGGCGCAAGAATCGCAATAGATGAATTCAGGTTCTATTCAAACAAGACCACAACGTCTAAGTCAAGCGAATTGACCTTAGTAGGAAAGGTTGGTGCAGAGATTGGCGTGCGTCTTGAAGTGACTGCGGGCTTGCGCGGTGTGCTTGAACTTGGTTTGTATGGCGAGTTCGGATTATATGCGGATTTGTCCGGTGTTGTGCATGTGTACGAAAAGAACGATTATGAAAACAACAAGGACACTGTTGCCGCATATGCCGCAGCGTATTTCGAAATGGGTGTTTACGTTGATGTTGGTGTAAGCTACAATGCTTTCCGCATTCTAAAAGGCTCAAAGTCATTGTACAAGCAAAAATTTCCATTCTTGCAGATGGGACATGATAAGGCAATCTATGGTTATGTTTATGACCACGAAGAAATATTGATGCATGTGACTGAAACCAAGAAAGAGTTCACCCTCAAAGAACTTGGATTGCTTGAAGTCAAAAATATAAAGCTTCCGTCAATGGTACAGGGAACTGAAACCTTGGATTTGAATAATGAGTTCCTTATTGTCAACGCTATGCTTGAAGGTGGACCATGGCTTGAACTTGACCTTGTGACATATTCTATTAGAGTTAAGGAGGGTATGCCATACGGTACAAAATTCGAGGGTACGCTATATCTGAGTATAGTCGGCAAAAACAGGTCTTGGACAAAATATAATAAGGACTCAGCGGCAATTTATTTGCCAACTATTGAAGTTAAGATAGTTGCTTGAAGTCAAAAATATAAAGCTTCCGTCAATGGTACAGGGAACTGAAACCTTGGATTTGAATAATGAGTTCCTTATTGTCAACGCTATGCTTGAAGGTGGACCATGGCTTGAACTTGACCTTGTGACATATTCTATTAGAGTTAAGGAGGGTATGCCATACGGTACAAAATTCGAGGGTACGCTATATCTGAGTATAGTCGGCAAAAACAGGTCTTGGACAAAATATAATAAGGACTCAGCGGCAATTTATTTGCCAACTATTGAAGTTAAGATAGTAGGAGAAAACAAGTGTACAGAACACAAAATGATATACATATCAACAATTCCGGCAACTTGTACTGAAACAGGTTTGGAGGAATGCTATATCTGTACGAAATGCCATAAGTTTTTCAATATGGACAATGAAGTCATTGAAGCACGACAGGTATTGCCCGCGTTGAACCATAGCTATAAAACATATGAAGCGGTCGCGCCCACTTGCTATTTGCCGGGTATCACGTCATATACGGTTTGTGAGCGTTGTGACGAGTATGGCATCGAGCCTAAGACTGTTGAACCGCTCGGACATGATTTGAATTCTGATAAGTGGAGAACAACGCAAACTCCCACGTGCATAAACCAAGGCTTGGAAGGCAACGAATGCAATCGTTGCGGCATTATATTTGAATATCGCGTAATTCTGCCGACAGGGCATTTGGGTATTGATAAAGACCACGATGAGCCTACGTGCGATGCGGGAGTATACTGCAAAGATTGCAATAGACAGCTTGCCTCTCCGCTTACGCATGAGTATAGCTTGACCGTTTCGACAAAAGCGCCTACTTGTACAGAAGATGGTTACATAATCGAAAAATGTAAATATTGCGGCAAGGATAGGAGAAAAATGGTAGCGGCATTAGGACACAGCGGAATGAAGCTCGGTGAAGTGGTTTCAAGCGTTTTCTATTGCGATAAAGAGGGCGAAGTTATATATATTTGTGCTACATGCCACGAGGAAGCGTCCGAGCCGCAAGCTCCGATAGGACATGAGTATTCCCATACGTATACAGTTGATGAGTCGGCAACTTGCACAACTGGCGGCAAGGCAAGTTATCACTGCACACGTGACAACTGCGACGCGAGGATTGATGAATTTGTTATACCGCCTAAGGGACATACGCCAAGTGTAGATGACCCGAGAAAGTGTGCTGTTTGTGGTTTAGGTATTGATATAAATCACACGGATGACCATGAAACTGTCGAGCAAGGCGCGAAGAAAGCCACATGCCAATCCACGGGACTTACAAATGGTTTGTGGTGTAATATTTGCGAAGCATGGATAGAGGAGCCAGAGGAAACGCCAATCGACAGAGATAACCATAATATTGAGCATAAGACTGGGAAAGAGCCAACTTGTGAGGAAGATGGTTGGACTGAGTATGATAGATGTACGCGACAGGGCTGTGATTATGTATCCGGAAGGACAGTGTTACCCGCACAGCATACGCTTGTACATCATGAAGAGGAGTTTAATTGTGATAAGCCCGGAAAAATCGAATACTATGAATGTACGGGTATATGCAAAAAACTGTTCAGCGACGCAAAGGCTCAGAACGAAATCAATGAGGACGCATTGCTCAAAAGCGCGACTACTTCTCACAAGTGGGGAGATAAAATCGAAAATGAACCTTGCGCTAACGGCAATGCTGGTCACAACGCATACGTTCAATGTACAATATGCGAAAATGCATATAAGCTTGAAGGCAAAAAAGATGAAGAAGCGAATATTGTAATAGGCAATGATTTGTATGAATACGCAAATGGCATATATCATCATCTTGAATTGAAGGTAATGGCGGGCGACTGTACAAATTGGGCAAAGCTAATTTACAACTGTCTTAGTGGCGATGATTGTAATAAAGATACAGAAATAAAGGATAATAATGACAATGTAACAATAATAAAAGCCAGCGCTGTTATTAAATTGGACAATACTCTTTTGGATTCATTTGCTTCCGAAGCAGAACTTAGAAATAAATTCGGTGGAGAAAGTGCACTTGTAGTTGGAAACAGCATCATTTATTACAACCATTATTTGCCGAAGTATGCACGTTATGCAAACTGTTTAAGTTGCTATGCTACATTAGGTTTTAATTATATACTTAACAATGACAATAACAGTTATACTTTAAGCAAAGTCGAAGAAAGTACTATTGCATGGGGAATATCTAATCCGATTATTCCAGATACGTATATGGGCATGAACGTAACTGAAATCAGCTCAAATGCGTTTAATAAATTGGTTAATATCAGTGCAGTTGCATTGCCAAACTATTTGACAACAATAGGTAGTGGAGCGTTTGCAAATTGCATGGAGCTTAAACTGATTGTTATTCCGTCAAGCGTAACCAATATAGGCGGTGGTGCTTTTAATGGATGCAGTATACTGAAAAACATCTTTGTTAGAGGCGGTAGAGGAGAGGGATCCGGCGTTGATGTCTTTGGCACAGTTGAAGAAGGCGAAAACAAAACGCATAAAGTGTATGCACGACAATCTGAAAAAGACACTCCTGCGGGCTTTGTATACTTGCCAGAGAAGTTAAGCGAGGAAAATGCGAAGATAGGTGTAGGCGCATTCACATTATGTCCCAATATAAAAGTTGTAGTATTCAATGGCACAATTGCACAGTGGAAGAGTAACGCATTTGACTCTTGGTCGGGTGATTTTGAAGTGCAATGCTCTGACGGCATTATGTACGGCGATGGCTACGTTGACTATGGCTTCGAATTGGAAGACGTCGGCAACGGTTATAGGATTGTGGGATTAAAGCAAGATGCGGACAAGAACTATGTGTTTGGTTACGAAAATAGCTACACGAAGAATTGGCGCAAAATTACAGAAATAGTATTCCCTGAACGCGGAAGACTTAACGGTGTTATCAAGCCAATCGTTGAAATAGGCGCTGAATTTGCAAGAAATTATCCGACAAATATTAAAAGTATAATTGTTCCCGCAAGTGTGACAACTATATCCTCATCTGCATTTAATGGCTGTAAAGAGCTTGCAAGTGTGAAGTTCGAAGGGGGATTGCTCACTGTTGGCAATGAGGCATTTGCAGGCTGTACAAGTCTTACAGAGATAAGTCTTCCAAATACTGTGACAAGTATTGGCGACAGGGCGTTTTCGAATTGTTCGGAATTTACAGAAATAAATATTCCCCAAAGCGTTACTTATATCGGAATGTATGCGTTTGAAAATTGTTCGCAGATACAGGAATTGACCGTGCCGCAAAGTGTTACAACAATATGTGCTGGTGCATTCTCTGGCTTCGCTTCGCTTAAAAAAATAGTGTTGCCGTTTGTTGGTAAACAAAATTACGGCACGGAATATAAGAACGCAACACAGGTTCCCTATGAAAGCCTCTTTGGATACATTTTTGGGGAAAATTCTAAAAATGGCGGTCAAGGGACGGTACAGCAACACGGTAGCGTGAAATCTGGTGATAATACAGTTCCTGAAACAAAAACATTCTATATTCCAACATCGCTAAGAGAAGTTACGATTATGTCTGGTGCAATAAACGCCTATGCGTTTGATAATTGCAGTCTACTGACCAAAATTATATTGGAAGAAGGCGTAGATAGATTGGAACGTTATGCTTTTAGAAATTGCATTGCTTTAACGAGAATTGGAATATATGGAAGTCTTTCCACCACAGCTTTACATAATGCATTTAACACTTGTTCTTCGTTGAATGGCGTGGAAATAACCGATATGGAAAAGTGGCTACGATGTGATTGGCGCGGATCGGGGATTTTTATTTTGTCATTCCAAGCGACAGATGCTCCTACATATATAGCACACCATTTATATTTGAAAGATACATTGGTTACAGATATTGTTATCCCAGATGGCGTACAAAGAGTTTATTTTGCCGCATTTAATGGATTGACTGATGTGAAGAGTGTGTATATTCCGAGCAGTGTAAAAACTTTGGATGATTACGCATTTGCATATTGCAGTGCGCTAAGTGATATTTATTATGAAGGTACCACTGACGAATGGAAGAAGATTCGTAAGGATGGTAACTGGGATTCTAATTCAAAAAAATATTTAGTTTATTGCTCGGATGGCGTAATAGAAAACAAACCGCTTTCACTTGGACCATCTGTAACGCCATATTCATTTACGTTCATTGAAAATGAATCGGGTTATGCTTTGACAGGCTACAATAATAAGGGCGCAAAAACTGTGGAAATTCCAAGCAGTTATGAAGGAAAGCCCGTTACGGAAATTGGTGCTTCTGTGTTCAGTGAGTTTATCTTATTGGAGAGCGTTACGATACCAAACACGGTCACCAAGTTAGGTGCTAACGCATTTAGCAATTGCTCTCGATTGAAGAGCATAACAATTCCTGACAGTGTGACAAGCATTGGTAATGGTGCATTCTCTAAATGTAGTGGACTTGAAGCGGTATATATCACTGACTTAGAAAAGTGGTGTAAAATATCATTTGGTGATTTTTATGCAAACCCCTTATATTATGCGCATAATTTATATCTTAACGGAGAGTTGGTGACAGACTTGGTTATACCTGACAGTGTGACAAGCATCGGTAATTATGCATTCAACGGATGCAGTGGACTGACAAGCATAACAATTCCCGACAGTGTGACAAACATCGGCAGTTATGCGTTCTGTGAATGTGGCAGACTGTTGCATGTAACAATCCCTAACAGTGTGACGCGTATAGGCAATAATGCATTCTCCGGATGCAGTGGGTTGATTAGCTTGGAAATAGGGAACAGCGTGACGAGCATTGGAGAATATGCGTTTAATAATTGCAACGAGCTTAAAGCAGTATTTATCACAGATATAGCAAAGTGGTGTGAAATAAATTTTAAGCCGACAAACTTCCTTGGTATATTATTATA
>CAMWIB010000040.1 GCA_947174215.1 uncultured Clostridia bacterium | reverse complement strand
TACTTGAAAAGCGTGCGCTTGACGTGCTCGTACGCGAGCATAGAACGCAACTCTTAAAGGGTATACGCGAGAGCTACGGACAGCTCGTATATGCGTACAGTCTTACTATGCCCGAGCTTATGGAAAAGCTTGCGGACGTGCGGCTTGGCGTAATGCTCGGCGAGCTTCCGATAAAGAGTATGTCAACGATAAACGAGATAATAGAGCGGTGCGCGTTATCTTCTGAGGTTACGGTTGAAGGTATATCCGCGGACGAGCGCAATATAGCGAGAGCGAGTATAGTGCGCAGTTTGCTCACGGAGGAGAAATAATGGAATATTCCCAAAATTCACACGTTGTATTGAATACGGCGGCGGAGCTTGCAAAGCATATGGACGGAGTGCTTGGTACGGAGCATCTTCTGTTCGGGCTTATGAGCGTTGAGGGTACGCTTGCATATGAGATACTTACAGATTGCGGCTTTGATAGAAGCTATCTTGGCGGAATGTGGCAGTGTCTGTCAAATAACATAGTGTGCAACGAAGCGGAAATATCAATCCGTGTGAACAGGGTAATGCACGAAGCGCAGGATATGGCTGAAATGTTCGGCGCGCCGCAGATTGGTACGGAGTTTCTGCTGTATAACGTACTCGGCGAAAGAGATTCCGTGGCGGCGAGAATTCTGGTTTCGGCGGGCATAGATATAGACGAACTGCAAAAGAAAATATATTTTATTATCAGAAGGAATGCGGAAGAGGCGCAAAGTGAAAGGCAGGCGCAAAGCGAGAGGCAAAACGTCAACGATATTGCGCCGCGAAGGATTGAGTCCGACATCACGAGCGACAGGTGCTATACCGCACCCAAGAAGGGTGATGATGAAACTGATTTGCTCAAATTCGGCGTTGACCTGACCGCTAAGGCAAGAGAGGGAAGGCTTGACCCCGTTATCGGCAGAGGTAAGGAAACTGAGAGAGTTATACAGGTGCTTTGCCGCCGTACGAAAAACAATCCCGTGCTTATAGGCGAACCGGGCGTTGGAAAATCCGCAGTTATAGACGGACTTGCGCAAGCTATCGTTAGCGGTATGGTTCCGTCAGTACTCAGAGATAAAATGCTGTTTTCGCTTGATTTAACCTCGCTTGTTGCGGGTACGCGCTATCGCGGCGACTTCGAGCAAAGACTTAAAATCGTACTCAACGAGATAAAACAGAGAGGAGATATTATTCTTTTCATAGACGAAATTCACACCATTCTGAAAGCGGGTTCAAGCGAGGGCGGACTGGATATTGCAAATATCTTGAAGCCTATGCTCGCAAGAGGCGAATTGCAGACGATTGGTGCGACAACGATAGAAGAATATAGACAGTTTGAGCAGGATAGCGCATTAGAACGCCGCTTTCAGCCAGTTTTAGTGGAAGAGCCTACTCCGAGCGAAACCATTGAAATACTCTACGGCTTGCGTGAAAAGTACGAAAAGCACCACGGTGTGACGATTACGGATTCGGCTATCTCGGCGGCGGCTATTCTGTCTGACAGATACGTGAACGACAGATTCCTACCCGATAAGGCGATAGACCTTATGGACGAAGCCGCTTCGAGAAAGAATATATACGCGTATTCAACTCCGCAGGAGCTTCGTGATTTGGAAGCTAAGATTAGACAGATTGACCTCGATATGAGCGAAGCTTCGCGTAAAGAAAACGTCGAAAAGTACAATAGGCTTAGCGAACTCAGACAAGAGTATATGGAGCAGGTTATGCAAGGTATGCTCGAATGGAAGGAGAAGCGCGAAAACGCTACGCTATCAGTAGACGAGGACGATATTGCCGAGGTGCTGTGCAGTTGGACGGGCATACCCGTGAGCAAAATGACGGACGGCGAGAGCGAAAAGCTTTCCGTACTTGAACAGTCCTTACAACAAAGAGTTATAGGACAGAATGCGGCGTGCAGTGCGGTTGCAAGAGCAGTGAAGCGCGCAAGAGCGGGACTCAAAGACCCGAAGCGCCCGATAGGTTCGTTCATATTCTTAGGACCTACGGGAGTGGGTAAGACGGAGCTCGCAAAGGCGCTTGCGGGAGCGTTGTTCGGCGATGACGATATGCTCATTCGCGTGGATATGTCCGAGTATATGGAAAAGGAGAGCGTATCGAGGCTTATTGGCTCGGCACCCGGACTCGTAGGCTTTGAAGAGGGCGGTCAGCTTACGGAAAAGGTGAGAAGAAAGCCGTATTCCGTCGTGCTATTCGATGAAATTGAAAAGGGACATTCTGATATATACAACCTGCTTTTGCAGATATTGGAGGACGGAATACTCACGGACAGCCACGGACGTACGGTCAGCTTTAAGAATACGGTTGTGATACTCACATCAAATATCGGTTCTAAGGAAGTTGCGGACAGCCACGGACCGCTCGGCTTTATGGGCGCGGCGGAGCAGAATGAAAACGAGCTTGAACTCATAAAGGAAAAGCATATCGCCGCACTCAAAAACTATATGAAGCCGGAGATTGTCAACCGTATTGACGAGGTTATAGTGTTTGACAGGCTCGGAAAGGACAGCCTTGTTAGTATTGCGGATATTATGTTCTCATCGCTTGCGAAGCGACTTGACGAGCGCGGAATGGGCTTTGATATTTCTGACGAGGCAAAGCAGTTTGTCGTAAATGCGGGCTACGACCCCAAGTACGGCGCAAGACCTATCCGCCGCACGATACAGCGGCTTATCGAGGATAAGCTTAGCGAAAAGCTGATTGCGGGCGAGTTTTCAGAGGGCGATACGATAGTAATCGACGCGAACGAAAACGGCTTGATGTTTGGCAGTAGATAATAAAACGGCGGGACAAAACGTTCCGCCGTTTTTATATGAAGCTATTTTTCAAGCGGATGGTTTTGTATATGGTTTTGTATTTTGACATTGTGTTTTATTTTAGAAAGATTTATTTGTAAAATAGTTTTGTAAATTGTATTGAATATATAAATAATATTTGTTATAATATAGGCGAAAATAAAGGCAGGAGGTAGTTTTATGAAGCTTGAAATTTTCGGTAAGAACTATGAACCCAGCGATTTGCTTAAATCCGTTACGGAAAAGAAGTGCGAAAAGTTGGCAAGAAGGTTTTCCGACGACGATAACGCGCAGGTGAGATTCAACGTCGTATTTGAAAACGGCTTGTATTCCACCACTCTTGTAGTTACGTCCCGCGGACAGACCTACCGCGCAGAAACGCAGTCCACCTCGCCTTTTGACAATATTGACGTCGTGATTCCAAAACTGCTCGGGCAGTTGAAAAAGCAAAAGGACGTCTGGGAAAGAAGCAAGAAAGGCGCGCCTGCCGTGTATGCGGATATGAGGGTACGCGAGGAAGAGGAGTAAAATGCAGGTCGGAATATCGACGGCTACGTTTTTTCTGAAAGAATTGACCGAGGATTCGTTCTCGGTCATTCAACGCTGTGGAGGACAAACCTGCGAGGTGTTCCTCACTACATACAGCGAGTACGAACCTGAGTTCGGGAAGCTGTTGATTGAGAGAAAGGGCGACCTTGACGTGTACTCCGTACACTCGCTGAACACCAATTTCGAGCCACAGCTTTTCAATGCCGCGGAGCGCACACGCACCGACGCTGAGAGAGTTTTTGACAAGGTTGTTGCGGTCGGCAAACAGCTTGGAGCCAAGGTGTACACCTTCCACGGGCTGTCGCGGCTTAAAAAGACTATGTATTTCGACCCCGCTTTCGTAGGTAGGCGTATGCGAGAGCTTGGCGAGAGGGCGAAGGAGTACGGCATAACGCTGTGCCTTGAAAACGTACACTGGGCTACATTCAACACTCCCGATTTCTATGCGGAGATGAAAAAGTATTCGGACGGTTGCGGTTGCGTGCTTGACATAAAGCAGGCAAGACAGTCGGGCTACGATTGGCGCGAGTATCTTTCCGTTATGGGCGACACTCTCAAAAACGTACATCTTAGCGACGTGGACGAGGACGGAAACATAGTTATGGTAGGAAAGGGCGTGTTCCCTTTCAGAGAGCTTATCGACAGGCTTAACGACGTCGGCTACAACGGTCCGCTGATTATAGAGCAGTATGCGAAAAATTACAACGACTACCAAGAGATTGCGCAGTCGGTTGAATATTTGAAAAACCTTATCGGAGGCAGATAATGATTAAATTTGATTTCAACAACATGATGGACGCCTATATCGGCGAGCAGGGCATCAGCGAGAAGGACATCGAAGCGGTGCTTGACAAGGCGCAGGATTCCTATGCGTATTTCGAGAAGAACCGCGGCACGGGCTGGATGGGCTGGTCGGAGCTTCCCTACAATCAGGAGAGCATCGTACGCGACATTATTATGACGGCGGCGGATATCCGCGCTAAGTATAAGAACTTCGTCGTACTCGGTATCGGCGGAAGCGCGCTCGGTCCTATGGCTGTGTACAATGCGCTTTGCCATTTGAGATATAACGAGCTTGACGAGAGCAAGCGCGGCGTAAAATTTTTCGTCGAGGACAACGTTGACCCTGAAAGAATGCTCGCACTCCTTGACGTCATCGACCCGGCGGAAACGATGTTCAACGTCATCACGAAGAGCGGCGCAACCTCTGAAACGATGAGTCAATATCTCATCATCACGGACATTCTCAAAAAGAAGTGCGGCGAGGATTGGGCAAAGCACATCATCGCAACTACGTCCGAAAGCAAGGGCAACCTTATCAAGCTCGCAAAGGAAGAAGGCTTCAAGACGTACTTCATTCCCGACGGAGTAGGCGGCCGTTTCAGCGAGCTTTGCCCCGTAGGCCTTTTGCCCGCGGCGGTACTCGGCATTGACATTATCGGCTTGCTCGTAGGCGCGTCCGAGATGGATAAGAAGTGCAATGGCGCAGACCCGTACAAGAATCCTGCGCTTATGGCGGCGGTTTTGCAGTACATAGCTATGGAGCAGAAGGGCAAGAATATCTCGGTTATGATGCCGTATGCGGATTCCCTCAAACTTATGGCGGACTGGTACTGCCAGCTTTGGGGCGAGAGTCTTGGTAAGGCGGTTGACTTCGATGGCAAGACGGTACATAAGGGACAGACTCCCGTCAAGGCGCTCGGCGTCACTGACCAACATTCGCAGGTTCAGCTCTACACGGAAGGTCCGTTTGACAATGTAATCACTATAATCGGCGTTGAGAAATTCAGAAAGGACGTGGTTATTGCAAACGGCGCGGAGCAGTTCGCGGACGTGAACTTCCTTTGCGGACACACGATGAGCGAGCTTATCAACACCGAGCGTAAGGCGACGGAGTATGCACTCACGCGTTCCAAGCATATGAACAGAACTATTTTGCTTGACGAAGTGAACGCCCGTTCAATCGGACAGCTCCTTATGTTCTTCCAGCTTGAAACGGCGTATTGTGGAAAGATGCTCAATATCGACACCTTCAATCAGCCCGGCGTTGAGGAAGGCAAGAACGCGACCTACGCTATGTTCGACAGACACGGCTACGAAGCAAAGAAGGCGGAACTTGAAGCCGCACCAAAGAAAAACGAGAAGTATATAATCTGATTTTGCTTGTAATTTACGTCATACCGTCTGTACCGATTTTGGTACAGGCGGCGTGACATAATTATGTTGTAAAAAGATTGGACGGCAAGGTTGCATAAAGGAATAGACGGATTTATTGGGCTGTAAATTCAATTTGCAAACGCTGTCTGAAATAAATTTTAGCGAGGTTGTTATGTACACGTTTTATGCTTTTATGAACAGAATGAAGCTCATTCAGAGGTGGAATTTGATGCGCTCCAATATCAAGGAGGACTTGATGCAGCATTCCGCTTCCGTCGCTATACTCGGACAAGCGTTGGGAATTATACGCAATACCGTATATGGCGGCAACGTAAACGTGGATAAAATAGCTTCGCTTGCGCTTTATCACGACACGGCGGAAGTCGTAAGCGGCGATTTGCCTACTCCCGTAAAGTACTACAATTCGAGTATGAAAGGCGCGTACTCCGAGATAGAGGATATGATAAACAAGCGCTTGCTCGATTCTCTTCCCGAGGAGCTTAGCGAACAGTACAGGGAGTACGTCAAGCCCGACGAGGAGAGCGAGGAGTATAAGCTTATGAAGATTGCGGATAAGCTCTCCGCATACGTCAAATGCTCCGAGGAAAAGCTACTCGGCAATATGGAATTCGATAAGGCGTTCAACCGTCTGCAAAAGGTGCTTGATGAAACGAGGGTAGACTATCCCGAACTCGGATATTTCCTTGACAACTTTATGGACGGCTTCAACGCGTCTGTGGATATTTTGTGACAGGCGTGCAACATAAATGATAGAGCTTAGAGGTGTCACAAAACAATATCTGTACGGCGCGCGCGTACTCGGCGTGGCAGAGCTTCGCGTAGAGGACGGCGAGATTATCGCGCTACTCGGCGACGGGCAGAGCGGTAAAACGACTATGCTCAAAGTTATCGCGGGCGTGACAGACTGCGAGGGCGAAGTGCTTATTGACGGAAGTCCTACCCCCAAAAAGCCCGATGACGTACTTATGGTTTTTGACGACCTCGCAGTATTTGAAAACCGTAGCTTCTATTATAATCTCGCATATCCGCTCAAAATTCGCGGAGTGGAGAAGAGTGAAATCGAAAGAAGAGTATATGCGGCGGCTGAGCGCATAGGCATAACCGCGTGGCTTAAAGACAAGGTGAGCAAAGCGCCCCTCATACAGGTGAAAAGGCTTGGGCTTGCAAGGCTGTTTTTGAGGGACTTCCGCGTGTTACTTATAGACGATATTACGCATGGACTCAGCCGAGATGAAGCGAACGAGCTGTGGGGCGAGGTCGTGCCTATCTTGCTTGAAAAAGCGGCGCAGGGCGTAAGCGTAATGTATGCTACGACAGACAGTAGCGAGGCTATATCCGTTGCGGACAGAATAGCCGTGCTTCATTACGGAGAGATAAAGCAGGTTGGCACTGCAAAGAGTATATGCGAAAAACCCGATAGCATATGGGCGGCGCAGGCGATTGATAAGTATTATCATTTCGAGCGCGCAAGGCTCGAAGATAACGGCGGCGAGCTTCAAGTGGTGCTTGGAGTGCAAACTCCCGTGTCGCAAGGCAATGAATACCGCATTGAGGTTGAGCATTTGAGAAATGCAATCGTCGGCGGATACATAGGAAAGGACGTATACGTCGGTTGGCACGCAGATAGCTTTGCGGACTTGGGCGAGCGCAATGAGAAAGTGTCGTACGCTATGCGCGTAAAAGACGGATATATTATGCGCACGGAAAGCGGAATATGGGTTAAAGGCGATGAAAAGTGCGATACTGTTTGTACGCTTCCAAAAGCGGCAGACGTGCGTATATTCGACTTTACGAACGAGAACAGCTTGCATAAATAAAGAATGGCTTTAAGTAAAAACCTTAGAGTAAAGGCTTAGAACAATTAGAACAAAGACTTGATATAGCGCAGTCTATTTATGGTCTAATGCTATATACAACAGTGCGCTAAAAGAAAAGCGGCAGAAAACTATGCGAATTTTGGGAATAGACCCCGGTCTTGCGACTATGGGTTACGGAGTGATAGACGCAGTTCACGGCAACTTTGCGGTTGTCGATTACGGCGTTGTTACGACTCCCAAGGAATGCACGTTGCCCGAAAGACTGTGCCAGCTTGAAGACGGCGTAAAGGAACTTATCGAAACCTTTAAGCCAGAGAATATCTCCATAGAAGAGTTGTTTTTCAGCAAGAATATCACGACGGGTATACCCGTTGCCGAGGCGAGGGGAGTCATACTTCTCACCGCTGTGAAGAGCCTTGGCTCAGAAGTGTACGAGTATACGCCAAATCAAATTAAGCAGGCAATAACGGGCTACGGCGGCGCAGATAAAATACAGATGCAACATATGGTGCAGGCATTACTTAGACTAAAAAGCGTTCCCCGTCCCGATGACGCGGCGGACGCACTCGCGGTTGCGCTATGCCACGCGCAGACGAGCAGAATGTCTACGGCGTTCAGAATACAGTAGCCGATGAAATAATAAGCGGTCAATAAATTAAAAGCCATAAAACGTAAGCAGAGTTAAGAGGTACGAAAAATATGTACAGCTACATAACTGGAAAAGTCACAAACAAAACCTTCAATTCCGTCGTGCTTGAAAACAACGGTATAGGCTATGAAATAGGTGTGAGCGGAAACACGCTTTACGACGTGAATTTGGGTGAAACGGCAAAGATATATACCTATCTCTACGTGCGCGAGGATGAAATGTCACTGTACGGCTTTTCGCGCGACGAGGAGAAAAAGCTGTTCTTGCGCCTTATTGATATAAGCGGAATAGGACCTAAAATGGCAATGCAGATTTTGAGCGGCTACGACTTAAAAACGCTTACGGTTGCCATTGCAAGCGGTGACGTAAAGACTCTTTGCAAGATAAAGGGACTTGGCAAAAAG
>CAMWIB010000039.1 GCA_947174215.1 uncultured Clostridia bacterium | reverse complement strand
CTATATAATTATAATATCACAATTATTTTACGTCATCAATATTGTTGAACCGCTTAGGAACGCGCTACTCAATGTCGGCAAACTTATCGATGCCACTTATAAATTCACAACGGCGACCGCTTTATGGGTCGCCGTTGTGAACAATAAACAATTTATAAAAAGCACTCTACTTTACAATCCTTTTCTTATATGAACCAATTTTCCGTACTCATCTGTAATTGAATAATACATAACGGAATTAACTACTTCCTCTGCCTCTAATAACTCTCTCGATGAAATTTCCGTTTTGTGCAACTTTGCGATTAACGGCGTATTTATCTTCTCAGGTATGAGGGCATTCACTATTATATTCTGCGCTCTGAGCGTTTCGCCTTGGCTCTCAACCACACTGTTGAGCGCGGCCTTGGCGGCAGAATAATTTGTAAGATTCTCGCGCCCTCTTGTTGATGAAGAGGAACTCATTAAAACCAAATGAACTTTTTTATTCAGTGTTTTTGCGTACTCTATAAGCACAAGATTGGAGCGCAAATTAACGTCGAAAATCTTATCATAGGACTCCAAAATATTGACCGAGTCATTTGCATACGCCGCCGCCACGTTTATGATTACGTCAGGTGCAAACGGACAGGCCTTTTGTATTCTTTCTATTGTCAAACCCTGCAAATCAAGCTCGGAATGCGTGGGCGCAAAATATTCCACATTATCCTTTTTCAAAGCATTGACGATACACTGTCCAACGCCGCCGCTACCGCCGAGCAACAAAACTTTGCCTTCGATTTTAGGATGAACTTTACCCGCAGAAGATAGCCTTAGATAATCAATATTCATAAACTGCTCAGCTAAAAACAAGTCTTCCGGATAGGTTATATTGATATTAAAAGAATTGGGTTTATACAATAACACATCCGACTTATCAGGCATCTGATTAACTATCGCAGTACATTCTCTATTTGGAGAAAACCACGCTTTGATATCTTCAAAATGAAACGCCTCCGGAGTTTGAATAAGGCAATACTCTTTTCTGTTTACAAATATCCCCTCGTGCGTTGACAGCGTGTCGTTTATATCTGAGGACATAATAACAGCAGAATGACTGTCTAATTGGCTTATAAACTCTTGATATAATTCTTTTTTTACAAACGGGCGCGAACAATCCTGAAAAACAATCTTATCAACGCCCTCAAAAGTATCGGCAATATAATCTATCGCCGCTTTAATAGATTTATTTCTCTTATCGCCGCCTTTGACACAGGTAATATTATATTTATTGGCAATATACTTACTGTTAAACTCATCCTCGTCTACTACGGCAATAATCTTGTCGAAACAAGCGCTCTCCTTCATTCCGTTTACGGAATAGTAGATGACTTCCTTTCCGTTCAATTTAAGATATTGCTTATGCACAACACTTTGAAATCTTTCGCTAACACCTGCCGCAAGTATTACTCCAATATTCATTCTATACCCTCCAAAAGAGCCTTAGCTATAATTAAATCGTTTGGATACGTCACTTTAAGATTATACAACATTTTATCGTAATGATAAACACTTTTACACGTACTTTGTTGTATTATCGCCGTCGCGTCACTATCGGGCGCAAAGCCCTTTAAGCAATCAATCCTGAATGCTTCCGGGGTTTGTACGAGATAGTAGTCATCCCTTTTTACAAAACTATTTTTATATCCTAAACTGTCAGTAATTTTAGACGTTGTAATTACAGCATCGTTTACTTTTAACAGTTCACATATGTCGTCAAGCACGTTAGCTTTTAACAGAGGTCTTGCGCTATCGGCAAAAATCACGTTTTCGCAATCCGGAAAATTTCGATATATATATTGTAGCGCATTATAAACTGTAATATTTCTATTATTGCCACCTTCTATTACGTCAATTTGAAATTTGTCACTTACATAATTTATATAATCGTGATGAGCAACGACAAACACGTCGTCTATGCTTGCGCTATTTCTAAACGCGTCTATAACGTATCCTATAACATCCTTTTGGTTTATCTGCTGATACTGTTTGGGCAATGATGACCCAAAACGAACACCGCTTCCTCCGGATAATACTACACCGATATTCTTTTTCATATTTAGACCTTTTATTATTTCAACTGACTGTTTTTATTTTATTTTTAATTCTTTCTTTATCATATTTATTGTAGCCTCTGCGGCGTGTGGATAATTAATTTTAAGTTCTTTATTCACAAAATCTACACGTTGCTCTTTCATTGTATCTTTTCCGTCCACGACTACCTCTTGAATAAACTTTATAATATCCTCCTCGGTAAACGCATGGTAATACTGGTCCATACATTTTTGTCCAAAAGGAATTAAGCCGCTATATGTTTCCTCTTTTGACTTCATCATATAGCAACAAGGTTTTTCTGTATATAGGTATTCTCCTATAAACGAACCGCAATCGTGTATCATCGCGTCGCTGTTGATAAACTTATCAAAGTAATCACCCGAAGCATCATAAACCATATTTTTGTTCTTCAAAAGTCGTGCCATATAATGCTCAATCTGCTGCTCTGTCCACACGTAGTGTTTTCTTAAATTTGCAAATAAAAGTGGATGTGGACGGAATATAAAATCAATGTCTGGGAACATTTCAGGCAACTTAACAAAGAACTCGGAGTACTTCAAAAAATTGGAAATATTGAGATTCTTCCATCCCCAAACAGTATGGTGAGGACAAATTATAATACTCTTACGGGTCTTAGGCAAAACCTCTGCCTCCGCCATCTTATCCATTTTGATGTAACCGGTGACTACGCCATTCTTGCCCTTTATTTTACTGACAGTTTTAAGATGTTCAAAATTTGATTGCGTTTCCAGAGTGCATTTCCACATATAGTTATAAAAGTCAGTTGATATAACTTCCTCCCAAAACTTTAATGCGGCAAAGCCATAACTAACGTACAACGTCAAAACGTTCTTGTCTAAAAAATACTCCACATAGTGCAATGGGTGCACCAAATTCTTATATGGGTTTGCAAAAACAATAATATCGTAATCATCCTTTAAGTCCAGATATTTATCGTTTTTAAAATCATAACCGCTGATTACTCTTTTGGGATATTGCTTTGATAAGCTGTCATAAGCCTCATTCAGCGTATCCATCTGATACTTCATTGTTCCTGACACGTTGGGAATTACAATGATAGTAGGCTCAAAAGCAGAGTCTTGCAGCATTTGTTCAAATATCGGTTTAGCCGGAAATACGCTATTAAATAACACCAAAAACGCGACTTTCAGCTTCCCTCTCTTTATATAGTTGCTACGAATCTTATGCATTACAGAGCTGTAATGCTTTTGCGCCTTTATAAACTTATGGTCGTCATTTATTATTTTTTTTGCGACCGAAACCAACCCTTCGAGGGCTTTTTTTTTTGCACTGTTTTTTGTTTCACTGCTTTCGCTAACAGCATCGGCTTTTTTTGCGCTACTCATTGCCAAATAATCAGAAAATCCATTCTCTTCATTGGTAGCGGCAAATTCTTCAAACTTTTCAAGACATTGGCTAAAATTAGGCTCACATAAGCAATCCTTTACATATAGTTGAGATTGCTCGCTAAACTTTATAAATTTGTCCGCTATGTTCTCTAAGGAATTATTCTCAACGCAATAATCATAACACTTCTTTGCTATTTCATTTTTAAGACCGTTGGAATATATATCATCTAATATCTTATCAATTTTATAGCAAGTGTTGTTTAAAGACAAAAGCATTGTATTTGTAAATGTATAAACATAACCGTTTATGTCATACAAATATACATAATTGTTGCCTATGAAAGATTTACTGTCTGACACGGGAACGATAACAGGTATTCCATATGTTGCCGCTTCTAATGCGTTCAATCCATTCGCTAAAATCAAATCCACGTTATTATGGATATATTTACGGCAATCCTCTTTCTCCAATTTGGACGTGAATATTACTCGGGTAACTCCTTCCGAACAGTTTTTAAATGAAGAATTTAACGTCAGCCCGCCATTGCCAATCACGTGAATATTAATCTTTTTCGTATTGCGCATTCTGGCAAGGTTATTAAATAAATTATAAAGCGATTGGGTACTCTCATTGCTCAGATTGCCCAAAAAACCAATATTTATTATGTCCTTGTCCAAAATATCAGAACAACACGCGAATTCATCCATTTTTTCACTTAAAGCTAATGGCAAGAACGCCTTATTCTCATATCTACGATAAGCGTCGGCAGGATTTACACAGTTATAATTCATATACATACGTGCCGAACTATCCTCAAAAAACTGTTCGACCGCTTTATTTGCCGCCAAATTGCCTATATTGTTGCACAACCATGACACCGAATGCTCACTATACTGATAGAGGCATATCTTCGCTTCCGGATAATCTTTAATTCTCGTCAACAAGTGCATTAAATAGTTTACAGGCGTAAAGAAAACAGCATCCTTAACTTGCTCAAAATCAAATTCATTCGGCGTGCCGTATACCAGATTTTGAGTTTCATGCCTCATATGGTCTTCTTTAAAATAGTTATTTATATAATAGACAGTATTATCAGTGTTATCTGCTAAATATACTGCCAAATCCAAAAAAATCACCTGACTGCCACTTATAGGTGCTGTCGTTTCAAGAAAAAATACGTATTTACTCATTATCAGTTTATCCTCTCCCTAATGTACTGTAATATTTTTTTCAATTTTCCCTTAGTTGTTAACGTTGCAAAACCATTAAGCTTTTGTCTGAACAACAAAAAGTCCGCATATTTACGATTTTTCCTTATTTTACGATACAAATGGAAAAATCTCAACTGCCCGGCTATCGAGGGATTTCTTTTGCAATTCTTCACTGTTAGCGTGGTATTGTCAATCAAGCTTATATATTTTTGCGCCTGAGCTTCCAATGAAAAGTTATCGCACGCGCAAGTATAGCATTGCTCTCCGATGATTCGTTTATTATCATCAGTGTAAATCAAATCTACTACGTCGCTCGCAGTATAAGTTTTACAGCCCAAATCAGGCACATCATCTTCGTTGGTACCCAAACAATAATCTTTGGTATCACTAACCAAAATAAACTTATTTGACCTTATATGCGACGTAGAAACTATCGGTAACACGGTTGGCAATTTTAGTGTAGCCGCGTTAAGAGCGCATATACCCATTGCTACAACCAAATCAGCATTCTCTCGCAAATAGTTATCCTTATCTTCCCCATACATATATGAATTAAAGACAAAACGCATCTGCGGTGCATACTTCTTTAAGTTGATTCTTTCTTTTGCGTTACCGTCACCGATTAAATGAACGGTTATAGGCTTTCCGAAATCAAATCCTATCAGATTATCAAGGAAATTTGTAAATGAATTTATTTTATCGCCGTCTAAACGGCCAAACCACGCGATATTGATTTCATCGCGGTTTATGATAGGCAATGCCTCCCATTCGTTTTCAATCTTATCAAGTACAACCGGGAAATATCTTTCCTCAAATTTGATTGCGCTATGCTTTTGTACCGCCAACAAATTAGATTTATCCATAAATCCGTAAGCGTTGTGTTGTTTCAACATCTTGAAAACGCTATTATGATTAAACTTGGGCGATAACTGCAAAGACATCCATTTGTAAATTTGAGGATGCAAAAACAGCAATAACAGCTTTGCGTTTTTAAGTCCCTCTACTTCCTCCAACAAGAAAAATAGCTGATTAAAAGCGAGTATAAATGTTGCGTTCTCAAAACAATGTAAATTATCGGAATTTATTTCGCAAAAATGAATTCCTGAATTTAAATAGTTCTTTTGTATTTCGGCATAAGAATTGTTGACGCAAAAGATTTCATAATCGGTATTTTTAACCATATATTCAGCAATACGATAATATAGCGCAAAATCGCCTTTCGCCACTATTCCTTTTCTGAAGAAAAACACTACCTTTTGCTTATTACTTTGCAATGCCGCTTTATCCAAATCCTGTTTATATCTGTTGCATCTTCCGAGATAATACTGTGTCGCACGTTTAGCCGCGGCACCAGACAATTGCGAAATGTACGGCTCTATTTCCTTTTCATATAAAGTCAGCAAATCGTGATAATACTGTAAATACACATTATTATTTGCCCTTGTATTGCCATGCGAAACGCCGCCGCCTCTATGCAAAACTGTAATGTGTTTTATGCACCTTATCTGAATGTTCATTCTTGCCATTCTAAGATGCGAACTCCAATCTTCTACATACTTGTAGTCAGGAAGCAAACTGCCTATCTGGGAAAAAACTGCGGGCGTTATTGCCGTTCCGGAGCTGGGCATAATACATCTATACGACAGCTCTTCAAACAGTCGATTGGTATCTCCCGAATTTATTAGTTCAACATCCTTATCCGAGGTAAATACCGATTTGACATCGGTAAGCTCCTCTCCGCACATAGCAAGCAAAGAGGTTATAACGCCTATTTTTTTATCATGTCTGAGGTATTCCTTAACCAAACGCTCAATTGCGTACTCATCCGCATATGCGTCGTCTGCGGCAATAACAGTTATAAGCTCACCTTTACAACGCGTATGCAAATACTCCAAGTGAGCCACTGTACCCATGTTTTTTGAATTAACGTTGACGATTATTTCGGAAATATTTTCTGTACGGTGAAGCTTCAAATATTTATTTAGTTTCTTTATATCAAAATTTGACGAGGCGTCATCACTGATGATAAGTTGGATGTTAGAATATGTCTGACGAAAAATTGAATCCAACGCCTCAAAAATATATTTGAAGTTATTGTAACTTATTAAAAGAATAGAAACAGGAAAGTCTTTCGTGGTCTTAGTATCCATTAAAAAACCCCCTTAACCACTGCCCCATTCGGAACGTCTTTGGTTACTATTGCTCCTGCCCCAATCATAGCGCCTTCTCCTATGGTAACTCCCGGGAGTATCGTTGCATTCGCACCGATAGACGCGCCTTTCTTGATAACGGTTTCCAATTTAGTAAAATCGTGCTGTTTAGAACGAGGATACTTATCATTGCAAAACGTAGCATTAGGACCAATAAAAACGTTGTCTTCTACACGCAAGCCATCCCAAAGCTGAACACCGCATTTGACCGTAACGTTATCTCCTACAATAACGTCGTTTTCAATGAATACATTAGCACATATATTACATTGCTCCCCGATTACCGCACCTTTTAGAATTACGACAAACTGCCACACATTGGTGGTTGCGCCTATATTCTGGGTTTGGACGTCGGAAAGCGGATGTATCATATTTACCCCACAAAGCTATTAAGCTTCTCGATTAAATAATCCACTTGCTCATCACTCATACCGTAAAAAACAGGAAGACTTAATTGCGTTTCTGATATCTCTTCTGCGATAGGCAATGCGCCCTTTGGTATTGAAAGCTCGGCGTACGCCTTTTGCAAATGCATAGGCAACGGATAATGCTTTAACGTGCCAATTCCGTTCTCATTGAGATACTCTTGAAGAGCCTCCCTATTTTTGCATCTTACGGCGAAAATATGCCAAACTGACGAGTAGTCTTTATCGTTTGGAAGCGGCAAAATGATACTTGGATTTTTTACTTCGTTAATCAGTCTGTTTGCAATCTCTTTTCTTCTATCGTTCCATTTGTTCAAATAAGGCAATTTAGCGTTCAAAAATGCCGCCTGCAACTCATCAAGTCTTGAATTATATCCCTTGTACTCGTGATAGTATTTCACCTTAGAACCATAGTTTCTGAGGCAAAGCACTTTTTCAGCAATATCTTTATTATCAGTAACGACCGCACCTGCGTCACCAAGCGCTCCGAGATTCTTTCCCGGATAAAAGCTAAAACCGGACGCGATACCAAACGAACCTGCCTGTTTGCCTTTATACGTTGCCCCATGAGCTTGCGCCGCGTCTTCGATTATCGGCAAATTATGCTTCTTTGCTACCGCACATATTGAGTCCATATCGCAGACACGTCCGTAAAGATGAACAACCATAATGGCCTTCGTACGGGAGGTTATTTTTTCCTCAATTCTTTCAGGGTCTATTGTAAACGTTTCAATTTTGGGTTCTACAAACACCGGAGTAGCACCAGCATAAGATATGGCAAGTGCAGAAGCTATATACGTATTTGACGGCACAATAACCTCATCGCCCTCTCCGATATTCATCGCTCGGAGAATTAAATGTAAAGCCTCCAAGCCGTTGCCGCAACCGATTGCATACTTAGTTCCTACATACTTTGCAAACGACTCCTCAAATTGTTTAAGTTCGTTGCCCAAAATAAAATAATTGTTTGATAAAACACGCTCAAAACTGTTTGACAATTCATCGTGAATCTCACCATGTAATACGTCAAATGATTGATATGGTATCTTCATATATTTTTTCTCCTATGTAAATAAATGCTGAGCGTAGATTTTGGCAGATATTAGCAGATATTATCCGCTAAAATGCTTACACTCTCTATTGCGTTTCATTTCTCACGTTTTTATAGCAGAAAACGCAAGCCCACATTTTATATCACAAACGTTTCTATACTGCGAGCATAATTATTATATACTATTCTTATGTTTTTTCAACCCATTTTTATATT
>CAMWIB010000038.1 GCA_947174215.1 uncultured Clostridia bacterium | reverse complement strand
CTTCATAATGCACCCACAAATTATTCAAATCCCGAGTAGTTTGTGCAGAATTATGAATTTTTATCGTTGTTGCTTAATTAGTTTACATATGAGAAATAATTTGTTATAATAAGCAAGATTATTTTATAATGCGCGTATATGCGCGCAAGGCAAAAGGAGCATTTATGGCAATCAAATTCGGTCAGATTGACTCTAAGGAACTGTTTACCATTCCCAACCTTATCACCTATTTCCGCATTATTTGCGTACCCGCGTTCGTCGCGCTTATGGCAATCGGCGGCGTAAAGAACAGCTTTTTGCTTTTCTACATCGCGCTCGGCGTGTTCTTCGTAGCCGCAGGCAGCGACCTCATCGACGGCTGGATTGCAAGAAAGTTCAATATGCAAAGCGGAATAGGTATGGCGCTTGACCCCGTGGCGGACAAGCTTATGCACATAGCGGTGCTTGCGTGTCTGTCCCTCTGTACGGGACTTACTCCGCTTGGCGAAAGCATCGTTGACGGTGTAATTTACAAAACTCCTTGGTTTGTGCATTACGCGTTTGTGATACTCATTCTTGCAAAGGAACTCATTCAGATGTGCATTGCGCTCTACGTTATGAAAAAGGGTGCGACCGTTAAGGCTAACTGGCTTGGTAAGGTGTCTTCATTCACAATCTCCATCGGCGTAATACTTGCGTTCTTCCACAATTACGTTCAGTACGCAGACTGGGGCATACTCGCTTGGGGTATCGTGCTTTCATATGCGGCGGCGTTTGCGTATCTTGCAGACGTTGCAAAGCAGGTCAAGAAGATAAAGAGCGGCGAGTTGAAGGCAAGCTCTGCGGAGTCCGTAAAGGCTGACGATATTGCGGCTGTCGAGAGAAGAAAGAGCGGTGCGACTGGCGGCATCTTCTCTGAGGACGGCGACGTTATGGCGCAGACCTACGTTGACAATTCTCAAAACGACGGCGCGGAAGAATAATTGCGTAAGCGAAGGATTTCGGAAGCAAAGAATAATTTCAGAACAATATTTAGATAAGTTGCGCGTAGGACACCGTATATCGGAGTCCTTTGCGCAGTATATAGCGTAAGCGAGCGGTGTGCTTGCTTGCATTGGAGATTTCGATGGAACAGATGGATAAGACCTACAACCCTGAATTCGAAAAGGGAGTGTATCAAAAGTGGATAAAGGGCAAGTGCTTCGAGGCGCACCCGAATTCCGAAAAAGAACCGTTTACAATCATGATGCCGCCGCCCAACATCACGGGGCAGTTGCATATGGGACACGCGCTTGACGACACCACGCAGGACATAATCATACGTTTCAAGCGTATGTGCGGATACGAGGCGTTGTGGATGCCGGGTACCGACCACGCCGCGCTTGCTACCGAGGTCAAGATTGTTGAGAAGCTCCGCGAGGAAGGTATCAGCAAAAACGAGCTTGGAAGAGAAGGCTTCTTGAAACGTGCTTGGGAATGGAACGACAAGTACGGCGGCAGAATCGTAGAGCAGCTCAAAGGCTTGGGCGTTTCCTGCGATTGGTCTAAGCAGGCGTTCACTATGGACGAGAACTGCTCGAACGCAGTGCTTGACGCGTTTGTTAAATACTACAAGAAAGGTCTTATATACAGAGGTAACCGCATTATAAACTGGTGTCCTCACTGCCACACCGCGCTAAGCGACGCAGAGGTTGAGTACGAGGAGCAACAGTCCAATTTGTGGTACTACAAGTATCCCGTTGTCGGCGAGGAGGACGCTATCGTCATTGCGACTACGCGTCCTGAAACTATGCTTGGCGATACCGCGGTTGCAGTCAATCCAAAAGACGAGAAGATGGCAAAGTACATAGGCAAGCAGGTACAGTTGCCGCTTACCGACAGAATCATTCCCGTCGTCGGCGACGACTACTGCGAAATCGGCTTTGGTACGGGCGCGGTGAAGATTACGCCCGCGCACGACCCCAACGACTTCGAGCTTGGCTTGCGCCATAATCTTCCCGTGATTTCTTGCATAGGCGAGGACGGACTTATGAACGAGAATGCGGGCAAGTATCAGGGTATGGATAGGCTTACTGCGAGAAAGGCTATCGTCGAGGATTTGACAAAGCTCGGACTCGTCGTAAAGATTCAGCCGTACGCGCACAACGTCGGCACCTGCTACCGTTGCGGCGAAACGGTGGAGGCGCTCGTATCCAAGCAGTGGTTCGTAAAGATGAAGCCGCTTGCAGAGCCTGCTATCGAAGCCGTCAAGAATAAAAAGACGGAGTTTATCCCCAAGCGTTTTGAAAAGATTTATTTCAACTGGATGGAGAACATCAAGGACTGGTGTATCTCCCGTCAGCTCTGGTGGGGACACCGCATTCCCGCGTACTACTGCGAGGACTGCGAGCATATGGTGGTTTCTAAGAATCACGTTGACGTATGCCCCAAGTGCGGCGGCAAAATGCACCAAGACGAGGACGTACTCGATACTTGGTTTAGCTCCGCGCTGTGGCCGTTCAGCACGCTCGGCTATCCGAAGAAAACTAAGAATCTGAGCTACTTCTATCCCACGAGCGTACTCGTGACGGCGTACGACATAATATTCTTCTGGGTTGCGCGTATGATTTTCAGCGGAATCGAGTTTATGGGCGACGTTCCGTTTACGGAAGTGCTTATCCACGGCATAGTGCGCGACGAGCAGGGACGTAAGATGTCAAAGAGCCTCGGCAACGGTATTGACCCGCTTATGATTATTGACAAGTACGGCGCGGACGCACTGCGTTTCTCGCTTGCTTCTGGTATTGCGCCCGGTTCGGATACGCGTTTTTCAGAGAGCAAGGTGGAGAGCTGCCGCAACTTCGTAAATAAGCTGTGGAACGCTTCGCGCTTCGTCATTATGAACATAAAGCCCGATGACGACCTTGCGTTGCCGTCAAGACTCAACGGACTTGATAAATGGATATTGACTCGCCTTAACGACGTCGTAAAGGAAGTCACGATAAATCTCAATAAGTACGAGATAGGACAGGCTTCCGCAAGACTGTACGACTTCGTGTGGAGCGAGTTCTGCGACTGGTTCATCGAGATGAGCAAGGTTCCGCTTTACTCGGGAGAGGAGAAGGAGCGCAAGCACGCTATCGCTATGCTCGCGCACGTACTCACCGAAATCTTGAAGTTGTTGCATCCGTTCATTCCGTTCGTGACCGAGGAGATATATTCCAAGTTCGCGCCGAAGGGTTCGATACTTATGATGCAACAGTGGCCTACGTACAACAAGCATAGGGTGTACAGACAGGAAGAGGCGTGCTTCGAGGGACTGAGAGAGGTTATCGTTTCCGTACGTAATATCCGCAATGAGATGAACGTGCCGCCGTCAAAGAAGATACACGCGTACGTCATCGCGGAAAACGAGAAGTTCTATACGCAGGCGGCGGGCTATATACAGAAGCTCGCGGGCGTTGAAAAGGTGGCTTTCGTCAAGGATAAGAGCGCGGTGAGCGAGAGAGTAAGTGTTGCCGTATCGAAGGACGCGGAAGTGCTTATCCCGCTTGGCGACCTCGTGGATATGGCTAAGGAAAAGGAGCGTATCAACGCTGAAATCGTGCAGACGCAGGCGGTTATCGATAAGACTAACGCATTGCTTGCAAACGCAAGTTTCGTGTCGCGCGCACCGCAGAAGCTCGTCGATAACGAGAGAGAAAAGCTCAAATCCGCAATGGATAAGCTTGAAAAACTCAAAGATAAGCTCGTAATGTTTAATGACTGATATTTGAGGACTGAATATGATTGTCAAGGACAGTAGCAAAAATTTTAATTGCTTCAAATCAACTTGGAGATATTTTGTAAGCAACGGTATGTACTTGGTTTTGATAAACCTCGTGCCTGCGCTGTTGCTCGCGTTTTTGCTGTCGCCGACGTCTACGCTGTACTATCTGTTCCATATGAAGTCGTTGGAAGTGTCGGGTATAGGCAATCTGTTTGGTATGATATGGCATTTGCCGTATGAGTTCTGGTATCTTGGCTTGATAGGACTGATTGCGCTCGTGTTTACGGGTGCGGTGACTTTTGGCGTGATTGACCGCCATATGAGAGTGGGCGAGTTTACGGTTAGCCCGCGCTATATCAAGACAAGACTCAACTACAATCTGCTTACGGCGATAAAGTTCGTCGTCGTGGCGGGTGCAAGCCTTGAATTTTTCAATATAGTCACTACGGTGCTGTACTTCCTTTGGGCGAACGTGTTTTCAAATCAGACGACCGCGCTCGTATTCAGCGTCATTACGCTTTGCCTTATGGAGCTTGGAATGATATGCACGATGTCGCTGTTCATACTGTGGCCGCCGTATATGCTTCATACGGGCTTGAAGTCGGGAAGTGCGTTCAAAATGGCGTGGAGCAATATGTCGGGCAAGACCTTTCAGACGATGGTCACGATAATAACCGCAGTTGCACCGTTGCAGTTGATTATGGTTATCACTGCGGCGTTTGACCTCGGCGTAGTGTGCCGCACGATACTCGACGCTATATCGTATGCGATTATAGTGCCGTTCTATTTCACGCTTATGTACAACATCTTCTACGAGGTTACGGGTACGGAGCGTATGGATTTGCTGAACAAGAAAAAAGATATTTGGTCGAAAAATAAAAGATAACCGCGTGCTACGGCGCGTAGAGAGGTAAAGCTAAATGGAATTCAGATATTCAATTACGATACTGTTTTCAAATATGGGCTACGTCCTTAAAATTATGGTGTGGTTACTCATATCCATGCTCATTACCGCCGCAGTCGGGGCGGCGATACTCATTCCAATCTGGGACGCGCTCGTAAGCGCCACCGAGGTTCAGACTATCGTGAACGGAATCTTCAATATCGTGAGAGAGATGTGGAACGGAGGACTCCATCTGCGCGTGGCAATTTATGACATAGTTCCAAGAGCGGTGGATTTGCTCAAAGAGATTTCCACGCAGGCAGGACTCGCTACGGCGCTTGCGTTCTCGGTCGTATTCCTATATATGCTGTACAGCTTCGTGATGGGCTTGTCCTATTATACGATAGCGGATATCATCAACAAGCTTATGTCTGCAAACCTGCGCTTCGGCTTTGCAAGCAATATGGCGCTCAACTTCAAGAAGTGTTGCAGATATTCGTTTTCAAGGCTTCTTATAAGTCTGCCGATAGACCTTATCGCGGTCGTGATAGGCATATCTATGGCATACGGCTTACTCTCGTTGGTCGGCGTATTTTCTCTTGCGATAATGCTCGTTATGGGCGTGTTGTTCTTCTCGGGCAAAGCGTTGCTTTTCAGCGGCTGGCTTCCGAGAATTTTACATCACCCCGAGGAGAGAATATTCACAGGTTTTTCACGCGCATTCCCGTTTGTAAAGGCAAACCTCGGCGGACTCTTCAAGTCGTACGTGATAACGTTCAGTGTTACGTACCTTCTTGCGGCGGCGTTTTCAGTGCCTACGTGCGGCGTTATCACCGTACTTTTGCCGTCTATCTACTACTTCCTGCTTCGCGCGGTGGAGCTTGTCGGATACTATAAGACGAAGGGCTTCAAGTTCTATGCGGACAGTTCTACCGTTGTCAATACGGTGGAGTTCGGCTTCCGCATTTCAAACCAGACGGGGCTTAACGTGAATAGCGCAAACGGCGAGAGCGGTGTTGATAACCTCGCAGTCAGTGCGGATAGCGGTATAAGCGATGATGATTTGGGAAATAACGAAGTTGTAGGTGAGTTGGGAAAAGATGAATAAGGATAAATCTATGAAAATAAGAATGAGCTTCGGCACGGTCAAGACTGTCATATTGGCGGTAGTACTCGCGGGCGCGCTTGCAGTGGTAGGGCTTGATATAGCAATGCTTGCAAGCGATAGGATATATAAGTATTCATCTGCGATACCCGCGGTATCGCTTGTCGCGGCAGTGGTGATATGCGTAGCGGCGGCGTTGATACTTTTCAACAGCTACTATAAGTTTAAGGATAGCGGACTTTGCGTAATGCTTGGATTCTTAGCGGACGGCGTGAGCTACGACAGCATAGTACTTCTAAGGCAGAATATAGAAACCAGCGAGCTATTCATAATCGTTGACGATAAAAAGTCGTCCGAAGAGCAAATCGCAATCAGAGTCAACGTGGCTACGGCAAAGGTCGATTCGTTTGTAAAGGGACTTCGAAAATACATTCCAAACGTGACGGTGGAGCTGTTCTCGCAGAATAAAAAGCAAAATAAGGACGGACAGGAATGATATAACGGAGTTACCGCCATCAGCGATGACTCCGTTTTTGATTTACGATGTACGCGATGACATATCAGCGGAAAGTTGAGTAAACGGAAATCCTGACATAAAGATAGAACGTTTAGTTCTAATAAAATTGTTTATGTCAGTGACATAATATAGTCCATACTTGCCGCACGGCGTGAGCGATTGCTTCATATCATATACGCGAGTGAGGTGGACTATCAAACTTAAAGCGTATATAAATTTGGGCGTGATACGGCAGAATATAAGGCACGTAAGGGCGCAGACAAATGTAAAGCTACTTCTTATGGTCAAGGCGGACGCGTACGGACACGGGCTGTCGGAAGTCGCACTTGCCGTAGAGGACTATGTTGACGCATATGGAGTGGCAACCGTGGATGAGGGCGTACGGCTTAAAGACTGCGGTGTATTGCGTGACGTGCTTACGTTGATATGGTCCGTTGATGAGCTTGAACCCGCCGTTGAGAAAGGACTCGTGCTTGCGCTCTCAAACGAGATTCAGCTTGCACGCATAGAGGAATTGATTGAAAGCGGAAAGGCTAAACCGCAGGATATAAGGTTGCATATCGCGCTCGATAGCGGAATGCACCGCCTCGGCTTTTGCGATGGTGAACTTGACGGCGTACTGTCAAGACTGAAAATCATAGGCGTGCAGGTTGAAGGCGCGTACTCGCACCTGCGCGTGCGCTCGACTAAGCAAATTTCCGCGTTTGACAGAATGTGTAAGGTAGTAAGAAAGTACTATCCGAATGCAACTCGGCATCTTGCGGCAAGTCACAGTATAGCGTGCAAACGACTGCATTACGATATGGTGAGAGTGGGAATTTCCGCTTATAACGGCGCAATGAGAGTTGTGAGTGAGGTCGTAGCCGCGCGGCGCGTGAGTAAGGATGAATTTGTCAGCTACGGCAATTTTAAGCTCGACAAAGATACGAATACCGCGGTGATATTCGGCGGATACGCAGACGGCGTGTGCAGAGAACGCCCGTCCGATGTGTACATCCGCGGCAGACGGTGCAGAGTACTTGGCAGAGTGTGTATGGATATGTGTATCGTGGACTGCGGCGAGTATCTTCCAAGCATAGGCGAAGAAGTTACGCTTGTTGACGGCGCAAGCATCTTAGACGTAGCAAAACAGCGGAAGAGTATTGAATATACGGTTATGACGTGCTGGCATGGGCGCGTGGAGAGGATATACGAGAATGACGAAAGCGGAAGCAAGACTTGCGGCAAAGACAGCGGTCTTAAAGATGAGTAGTGATGAAAAGGAGCTTGCAAGCGGGGCTATCTGCGACGCTTTGAGCGGCTTAGAAGAGTTTACGGGAGCGCATAGCGTATTCGTATATCTCGGCACGGAAACCGAGCCTGCAACCGATGAGATAGTAGGGCTTGCGCTTATGCTTGAACGCACGGTTGCAGTACCGAGGGTACGCGGCAAGGAGATGGACGCAGTCGTAATTTCGCCGTTTACCAATTTCAAGAAGAATAAGTGGAATATCCTTGAACCCGTGGGCGGGCATACGATAGATGATATTGACGTCGCAGTCATTCCTCTCGTAGCGTTTGACGGCCTGAAAAGAGTGGGACACGGCGGCGGATATTATGACAGATTTTTATCCACTCACGATTGCTTGAAGATTGGCATAGCGTTTGACTGCCAAAGCGTATCTGATTTGCAGGTGGAGAGCTTCGATATTCCTCTTGACGTACTTGTGACGGAAAAGCGCATAATAAACGGCGACGGAGAAAAGGCGAATATATACGGAGAGATAAAATGAGAGTTGTTGCAGGAAAGTTCAAAGGCAAAAATATTATCGCGCCAAAGGGAGAGGCGGTGCGCCCGACTACTACGCGAATCAAGGAAACGCTGTTCAATATCTTACAGCTTGACGTGCCGTCCGCACGCGTACTCGACCTGTTTGCGGGAAGCGGCGCGCTTGGCATAGAGTGTTTGTCCCGCGGTGCTGAACACGTCACCTTCGTTGATAAAAGCAAGGACAGTATTTCGGTTATAAACTACAATCTAAGTACGTTAAGCGGTGATTTTGAAGTGATAAACTCCGATTTTATGGCGGTACTGAACGGTGCGGTTTATGCTTCCCGCAAGTACGATTTGATATTTTTAGACCCGCCTTATGCAAGCAATATGGGCGAGATTGCCCTTGATTTCATCTTAAAAAACGATTTGCTTACTGAATACGGCAAGGTGGTATTTGAACACGGCAGTGAAAAGACGTATACGCTGACGGACGGCAGATATAAACAGCGCACCAAGAAGATGGGGACTATCACTGCGGAGTTTATCTCACGCAAGCGAGTCGCACTTATGACTGGTAGCTTTGACCCGTTTACCAAAGGACACGAGGCGGTGCTTGACGAGGCGCTTTCGCGCTTTGACGAGGTTGTCGTGGCGTGCCTTATAAATCCCGATAAGAGGTATACCTTCACAAACGAGCAACGCCTTGCACTTGCAAATAGCGTGTGTGAATATAAGAAAGGCGCGCGTGCGATTTTCTCGGATAAGTACGCTGTGGAAGTTGCGAGTGAGGTGGGCGCGTGTATGTTAGTGCGAGGTGTGCGCAACGACAATGACTCCGCATATGAA
>CAMWIB010000037.1 GCA_947174215.1 uncultured Clostridia bacterium | reverse complement strand
AGATAAAACCCAAAACGTATGGGCGAAAACTCTGAATACGGAGCGTCAAGAACCCCTAAGTTGGCGTATAGAAGCTATATAAAAAGAGCTTTGTACAAAATGTCTGAGAAATTGACAATATTTAAGGTTATTTTAATAAACGTATTATATATATAAAATATATAAGGAAAATTGCGTAGGAAACACAGATTTGCCTGTACGTAGCACAAATAGCAATTTTTGACAAAAAAACAAAATTGTTGCGAAACAGGACTTATAGTGGTAAAATGGACTATGCTCAAAAATGCGAAGTGTTGCCAAACGCTGAAAATGCAAGATTTTGAGGTGATTTGGCGAAGCGGAACGTAAAAAGCAAATAATTGCAGGAAGTGGCAAGTATAGATAGGAAATGCAACGCAAGTAAAGAGAAATCGGCGTTCTAATGCGCTGAAATATAAAAATGAGTGCTATTGTGGGTAATTCGGAAAGGCCGTTGGGAGTGTAAAATGTCGCTGAACGGGGAAGGGGTTACGTACAGTGGCACATTGTGGTGTAATTTGTAGATAAATGGGTAGCGGTGGGGCTGCCGAAACAAAGAAGAAAACAGTTGGCACGGAGTCAGAAGAACAAAAACTCTTAATATCGAGTGAGAATATTTAGAGAAAAGCGCGAAAGCTGACGAGTGACAATGAAAATATAAAAATAAGTAGTTATAGACAAAGTCGAAGCAATATGGCTAAGACGCGCGCGGAAGCCTAAAAGTAGCAAAATGAAGCTGAACGGTGGAAGCGATAAGTAGCAAAGAAAGCGGATGCCCAAAGGCAGAGCTAAAAAACAACAAATAGTAGCGGAAGCCAAAAGGCGGAAGCAAAGGAGCCGAAAGGCAATAGGAGTGCCGAAAGGCAATAGGAGTGCCGAAAGGCAAAGGGTTGGAGCCGAAATCAAATAATAAGGGGTTTGGCGACAACAAACAAAAGTAAACAGGAACAAGATTTTCCGAGAGGAGAGAATGTTATGAAAAATGTTAGAGTTAGAATTAGTTTGATTTTGCTGATTGCTATGCTCGTGATATCGTTTGGTATCGTAGGCGCGTTCCACGCGGGACAAGTCCAGAGCGCAACGGCGTTTGAATCTGCGGATTCTACGACAATAACGACAGACGGAACGACAGGTTCTGCGGCATTGCCCGACGGTTTAGCGAGCGGCAATGAGGCGTTGGTTTCGGGCGGCACTGACGTCACTGCGGAGAGCGAGGAATATGCGACTACCGCGGCGACAGCAATCAAGCAACCCGTATTCCAAGTGCCTGACGGCTGGAATACCGACGGTTCACAGAAGTTCAAGAACCACGACGGTACAACGCTCGTCACGACAATCACCGTTGACCCTGAGAGAACGCAGTCTGTAAGATTCACCGGTGTAGATATGAATACTGATACCACAACGGGCAACTTGACCTTTGCGGTGTCAAATACGAGCTACATGAGCTATACCTCGACGGGTACGGACGGAAACAAGACCATCACGGTCGGTATCGTCCCCAGCACGCCCGTAGGTAACTACACGGTGACGTTCACGCTCAAAAATGCGGGCGACGCGTGGCAGGTTACGGGCGCAACGACGGCTCTTGTGTACACGATTCAAGTTACAAAGGGTCAAGTTGAGCTTCCGAAGCTTATAGACGCGGACAGCGACAACGACCACAAGAAGACTCTTACATATTCCGGCTCTGCACAACCGGCAGTTTTTGAGTCTAAGTATAAGAATAAAGCTTTTACTGATATATTTACGGTTACCATCAATACAAACCAAGTTGCTGCCGGCAACCTTGGTAATGATTCTACTGCTCCGTACAGATACAATTTCACGGCGACAAACGCAGGTATTCTTACAATCACGCTTGCAATAAGGGAACCCGCAAAGTACGATTGGCTGAACGGAATGACGCCGACTACGGTCTTTACTATTCAAGTTGAAAGATTGAAGATGCCCGATAACCTTGAAATCAGGTTCTATGGTTTCCCCACGAACGGCGATTCCGAAGACGCTATGTATGCGAAGAATCCTGTCGGAAAGGATAAAGAGGACAAGTCAAGCCCAATCCCATTCCATTATACTCATGAGTTCCAGACTGACGCCGCAGGTAACGAACAGCATACCTATTACGCTATCTACGGTCTTACGAGTGCGATGGTTACTGTCAACAACCCAAGCACCAACAACATGAATTACAGCAACTTCGGCAAATTTGACAACAATGCCAAGTTGTATAAGTTCAGAGTTTATCACAACAACATGGCAAGCGGCTGGCCGACAATCGGCGACCATACGTTGACGATTACCCCGACTGCAAACTACTGCTGGGCGGACGGTACGGCACTTGCAAAAACCATAAAGATAACCATTACAAAGCAGATTGTTGAAGTTCCGAAGATTGTCAACGGACATCTTGGCTCCGAGAACGCAAGCACCCAAGGTTTGACGAATGCGGAGCAAACGAGCATTTCCTATACGTATGAAGCGCAACCTGTCTACATGAACCTCAACCACTGGCACAAGCAGGTTACTTCCGTTGCACACTCGGGACTTACATATACGACCAGCTCCACAGACCCGACAAAGGCTTATTCGTACAGCGTAACAAACTACGGCACGTATACCGTAACGCTTAGACTTAATCTTACGGACAGATATCAATGGGCTGACTACGGCATCTACAACACGGGTACGGACAGAACCTACACGTTTGTCGTCAACCGTGCGGTCGTACCTGATTTGAACATCCTCAACGGTTTGTGCGAGGACGGAAAGACGTCGAGCGGCGGCACAGACGGTACTACAACCAACCTTGGTAAGGCAAAGAAGGTGAACAACGCCACGTACTACAACTGGCTTGACGTTACGTATGCGGATGGCGCGAATCTCTATCTTGAAGTCAAGTATCACCCGGCAGTTTCTATCAACAACACTTGGTATCAGGTCAGCGGCAGTTCTGGAAGCGGCGGTAGCGGACTTGGCGGAGGTTACCGTGAAACTGTTGTAAACAAGTATTACCGTATGTGGTACTCCGTGTACGACGGTTATTCCTGCCGTCTTAGACTTGCTATAAACGGCAACTATACGTGGGAAGATGGTACAAACGGCACGAGAGACTACTTCCTGTTTATCAACAGAAAGCCAATCATCGGTGAACACCAGCTCAGCTACTACGGCACGGACAGCGGCCGTAGCGCGGCAAACAAGAAGGTCGTTGTCGATAAGGGCAATGCGGCGGGCTATGACATCGTTACGATGAACTACGAGTACCGCATTCCGTACAGCGACGCTCACAGATACTTCTCTGTTGAGGGCTTTGGCCTCGCGGCAGAGGTTACACTCACCACAAACAACGGTACATATATAGTCAATCAAGGCTTCAATGCAACGTTGAAGACGTGTGACTTCTACGTCTGCGGTAACGTCAATCCGTATACCTGCGTATACAACATCGTGCCACAGGCATCCTATTGCTGGGAGGACGGCTCTACATCTACAAGAACGGTCACAATTATCGTTGAAAAGGAAAATGTAAAAGTCCCCAACAAGATTGTTGACGAAAAGATTTACATTGACGATATGGGCGGTGTAAAGACAAGCACGGACTACAACACCACCGTCACATATACGTATGCTAAGCGCGTTTACGGCTTGACTATCGAGCCATTTACCAACACCAACATCGTTACGGCTTCTGTTTCTGTGTCAAACGGCGGTTCCGGTCAGTCTATGACAAACAACTCCGGCGCATACGTCAATCAATTCCACTTCCAAGCGCAGAACGCGGGTACTTATACGCTCAACCTGTCGCTTACAAACACTGCGAGATACCAGTGGGAGGACTATGACGAAGGAAAGACCGCAACGACCAGAAGCTTCACCATAATCATAAAGAGATTGGCGATAAACGGTCCCGACAACAAGGTTAATCACAACATTATCAGCCACGGCGGCAACAGCTCATGGGCGAACACGGCACCTGTAACGGTGTATACAGGTCCTATAAGCGCAGGCGTCATTGACTTTTACTGGACAGACCCGAATTCAAGCTATATGTACATGCTGATTGACGGCGTTACCGACGCAACGGAGAACTTTGTCACCGTAGTTATCGACAACGCTGAAAACAGCTACAACACCAACTATATCGGCAACAGCGACTTTGACAGAAGCAAAACTGCATTTCGTTTCCACTTTTATAGGCGCGATACGGGCATTATAAGAACGACTTATATGCGTATTACCCCCACAGGAAACTACTGCTGGGACGGTGCGGGTACGTATGAAACAAGACGTCTTGACATAAGAGTCAACAAATATCAAACACCGGTACCTTACCTTGACGGAATGTCGGGCGACGCCACGAACGACAAGGGTGAGGCAATTGACAATACGCTTGGCGGTAAGTATGACGAAGCAACGCGTACGGCAACGTTTACGTACACGGGTGCGCCGATTCATATGTATATCGCGGGTTATACAGGCCGCGCAAACGACATTGGTTACTCGGGCGGTTCGTCGAGCTATTCAAATAACACTCCGACAGGACACTGGGACTTCTACGCGACAAACGCGGGTACGTATACCATAAACTTTAGATTTAATACAAGCAACAACTACTACTATGATGAGTGGGCGACTGACCCCGATTTGAACCCGACAATCGCGGGCAAGAACGTGCAAATCTTCACTCTCGTCATAGAGAGAGCAGAGGTTGAAACACCTACGTTGCTTTACACCAATAATCAGTATTCTAATACGGCGGATACGGCAACAGGCTATAAGCCCGTTGGCGATACGCTTACGCTTCCGTTCCGTCCGACTGCCGACCACTACTTCTTCATCAAGGGCTATGACAACGCCAAGATGAGTCAGTCTATGGCAGGTCCTGCAAGCTCCAACTTCTCAAGAACGGTTGACGCGAGCATGGGCGGCTTGAAGGGCTATATCACGCAGACCAACACGGGTTACGTTCAGGTCGGTCAGTTTACCGTTACGGTTACGCCAAACGCAAACCACCGTTGGAAGGGCTTACTGTTAGACGAAGGCACAAAAGCTAAGGTATTTACAATTATCATAGAAGCGGCAAAGGTTACAGTGCCTAAGTTTGATAAGTCAGGTGACGAGTCCGGCGACGCCTCGCTCTATCAGTTTATGAAGGTGTATGATACCACCGCGAAGAAGGCAAGCCTTATAGATATTGACTCGAGCATGGTTACGGTTTCGACCTCTGGTCCGAGCGGCGGTACGGCGGCTTGGAGCGGCAACAACACCGTATACACGTACACCGCTACAAATGCAGGTACGTATACCATTACCGTCAGCCTGAGAGCAAACTTCTCATGGGATGACTCCGTCACAACGGGTACCCGCGTCTACAACTTCGTAATCAGAAGGGCTGGTATTACGCTCCCTGAGATAAGATACTACGGTCTTGACAGTACATATGCGTCATCTTCTTTGCAGTCTGAAAAGACGACGAACAACGGCGCAATGTACCTCGCCTACAACAGACAGGGCGATATCTATCACAGATTCGAGTTTACAAACGTAAACAGCACCAACGTCACAATTGCTGCGGGCAACAACACGACCTATCAGAACGGTTCATTCGTAAGCGGCGATGGAAACCTCTACCGTTGCTGGCTCAGACAGTACACGACCAACGCTACGAGAGCCGAAGGCTGGTGGTGGACGGTTACGCCTACCGACAACTATGCTTGGGAAGTCGGCGACGGCACTATTGATTCAAGTGCAAGAACCTTGACGATATTCCTCCTCAAAGTAGAGGTCGAAGTACCGGAGCTTGTCCTGCCAAAGGCACCGACACCTTCGACAGGTGAAGAAGAGGGTGATGGAGAAGGTGAAGTCACCACACCGTCAGTACCATCGAATTATGACCCTGCTACAAGAACGTTCACGTTGACTTACACAGGTCAGCAACAGGCTATCACGTTCTCCGGCTATGACAGAAACGTCGTTTCAAACAGCATTGCAATCTCCGACGCAGTGTCAGGTACGTCAATGACGAGCAACCTTGTGCCGGACAGCGACGGATACGTGTACTTCTATGCGATAAACGCAGGTACGTACGTCATTACGCTGACGGTTGCAAACACAAACTATTATCAATGGAAGGGTACGACTGTCAACCCAGTCTACACTATCATTGTACAAAGAGCGGAAATGGAAATCCCGACATTCGTCAAGCTTGACGTCAGCGGCAATCCAATTCCCAATCACCCCGATATCGACCAAGGTACGCGTATCGCGCTCGAAACATACAGCGTGACGAACACGACGCTGTCCTACCTGCTCACAAACTTCAAGGGTTCTACATACTACTCATCAGTTCTCAGCAACACTGATTTGATGACTCAGAGTGTGGATAACTCTGCGGAGCAGAACACGATTATTCTCAAAAATTACAGCGCAGCCGATTACAGAATTACGCTCACACCTACGGCTAACTACCGTTGGAAGAACGAGAACTGGGACGCGAAGGTCTTTACCATCCGCGTACAGCAGAAGAAGGTTGCTTTGCCGAGAATTTACGACGCTACAAACAAGACGATGCTTTCTGGCGAAACGCTCGTGCTTACCTACACAGGTCAGCCGCAGAACATCATGTTCGTCCCGCTCGTCACAGAAGCAAACAACTTCTGGGAGTCCTTTGACGCGACTCAGATAAGATACAACTATGCGCACGTTCTCGGTACCAATACGGTTCCCGTCCAATATACTAAGGCGGGCGAAACCGAAACGGCAATGGTCAACTACTCGTACGTCACCTTGACGACAGTCGGCACGTATAACGTTGACGTGTATCTTGCAAACGGCAACTATATTTGGGCGGACGGCGTTAAGTACGACAACTACAAGAGATTTACCGTTCAGATTACGCAAATGAGATTGCCTGTACTCGAAATGGAGTACAACGGTCTTGTCGAACCGTCAAATATCATAACGGTTGAGTACAGCACTTCACCGCTCACTTTCTACTTGAAGCGTCCAGCGGCGAATAACGGCGTTGTCAGCAACGGCGGATATGCGCCCGGTTACAGCTCCACGTATTTCAGCGGATTCAGCGTTGTTGAGGAAACGGATTCCGACGGAAACAAGACGGGTAACAGCTACTATCAAGTTACGATGAAGCCCAACGGACCCGGCACGTATTCCGTCACTATGGATACAACCAACAACAACTACCACTGGGACGGTGAAGGCGGTCGTACGCAAAAGACCTATCAGGTCATTGTAACCAAGAAGACGATACAAACGCCGGAAATTTACCTCGTTGAACCAGACCCGACAGAGGCGAATCCCAATAACACCAAGGATACGCTTATCGTTGACGGTCACAGTGTTGACTACACGGGCAATATCTATCAGATTAAGTTCAAGAAGGTTCACAGCAACGAGGTCGGCATTTCGGGCGACCTGTCTGCGGCTGCCGAAACGGGCGCAATGTGGGATAACGGCAACACAACCGCTATCAGAACAGCGCGTAACGCAGGCACGTATACAATCACAATAAAGATTTCCAATACGAATCTTTATCAGTGGTCTTCGGGCGAAACCACGATGACTCAACGTTTCATCGTCAACCCGATGGAGGTCGAAAGACCGGAGTTCTACACGGCAACCGACGTTGCTGATAAGGATACGTGGACGGAGATTGTCGGTAGCACCGAGTATAGGACTACCTTCTCAGGTATAAACCAATTCGTCCTCTTGAAGCACGATACGGCGGCCGCGATGAAGTTCTCGGTTGCAACTGCAAACAGCAGCTACAACCTCACCTTGGTAGATACGACTTGGGCAACAGACCACTATGTGTACGTCTACCAGTCGCAGGCTTGCACCTATACGATAAGAGCAACCCTCCAAGCGAACTATGCGTGGAAGGGCGGTAGCACCGTTGCTGCGGCGTATACCTTCATCATCGAGCCGAAGAGCATCGTTCAGCCGTCATTCGACGAGCAATGGTTCAAGGATAATATCCCCGCCGGTTGCTCGTACAGTATCGACGGTTTGGATGCAAACGTCGATTATACAGGTAACGTCATTCAGGCTCAAATCAAAGACTACGATATGAGCGTTATCAACTTGAAGAGCTGGTACTACTGGAACTCTACCAACCACGGCTCCTATACGCCTATCCAGAGCAGAGATTATAAGTACATTAGCTTCAACAACGTAAGATATACCACAACGATATCCGGTGGTACTTACTATCCTGCTTCCATCACGATTGGTCTTATCAACAACAACAATTATAGATGGAATACGGGCGGTGTTGAAAACCTCACGTTTAGATTGCAGGTCAGAAAGCAGAACGTTGACGTGCCTGATATGGTCGAAGTTATTACGACGACTGATGAGGATGACAACGTTACAGAAACCTACAATGCGTTTACGGATAACGCGTTCACGACAACTTATAGACCTGAGGGCTATGATTTCAGAATCAGAGGCATAAAGAAGTCGCAGGTTACGGTTGCATTCACAAGAGCGGTCAACCTCCTCAACGGTAACGGCATCAGCCCGCTTCCGACAATAAGCTGGATTGACGGCGAGGATTGCGCTAACATCCATATGGCAACGGCAGGTAGTTATACCATCACCGTAAGCCTAATCAGCGGTAGCTACTTCCAGTGGAGAGGTACTACGAATACTGACGCTAAACCGTTTACGATAACTATTAACCGTCAGATAATCACGTTGCCTACGCTTGAAAACGGTACGTTGCAGACTAACGGCTCCTACCTCAAATCGGTAGTGTACGACGGCAAGCCGCAATCCCTCAAAATGGTGACGACGCAGGCGGACTACTTCACGCGTACGGGCGGTACCAACTATAC
>CAMWIB010000036.1 GCA_947174215.1 uncultured Clostridia bacterium | reverse complement strand
ACAATAAGCAGTATACCGTACTCGTATGGCACGGCAACGACGAAGGAATGAATGAGCGCGGCGGCGGCTATCCTACGCGACACGCGGCAAATATCTGGAAAAGCGTTTCCAATATGAAACAAGTAGCGCAGATATTCACTTATCCGGACAGCATAATATTGAAAGACGTTGATATATACTCGTCAAAAATAAACAAACAGGTTGTTGCGGCAACAGAAAATACCCCGTTAGAATACCGAAAAAGTGAATTATTTGCTATTAACAGCCTACCAACGCCAATTGGCTCGAAATTTGAAAGCGTTCCAGAAATTCTACTCGACGCTACGTCAAGCGGAAATATAGTCAGGCTATCGTTTGATACGGAATGTATATATGCGTACGAGGTTTACAGACAGGACGTGACAGGTTCAAGTCTTGTTTACTCGAATATAGGTGATGGCAACACCGCTACCGTATATGACCGCCCCATCGGCTTCGGCGGCAAGGTTGAGTACACCGTCATATGCCATTTGATAAACAATGAAGAAATAAGCTCGTCAACGACAAAATCGCTGTTTATTGACAACAGCCTTCTATATTCGTCAATCGCATAAAGGACTATACTTTGTATGCGTCGGCAACCGCTCTTGCTACCAGTTCGTCAATATCAAGCTTCTTCTCCGCTTCCGCAACCTTTTTCAAGTTCGGATGAATGGACGGATTCTTAGGAAGGAAGATTGTACAGCAGTCCTCAAACGGCTGTATTGACGTTTCATACGTGCCAATCTTCTTGGCAATAGCCATAGTTTCTTCCTTATCAAATGCGATAAGCGGTCTAAATATCGGAAGTCCCGCGCAGGATTCCGTTGAAGTCATACTCTCAACCGTCTGCGAAGCCACTTGTCCAAGACTCTCACCAGTTACGATTGCAAGGCAACCCTCGCGCTCGGCAATGAGTGTAGCAACACGCATCATAAAGCGACGCATAATCGTTATCATATATTCTGCGGGACATTTTTCGTGTATTTCAAGTTGAATTTCAGTGAATGGCACAACGTACAGCGGCATATCCGTCGTATACGGGTTCACTATATCACGAAGCTCAACAACCTTTGCGGTCGCCCTTTCAGACGTGTACGGCGGTGACGCGAAGTGTACTGCCACCTGTTTCATACCGCGCTTAGCCATCATATACGCCGCGACGGGCGAGTCTATGCCGCCTGACAGCAATAAAAGTCCCTTGCTCGAACATCCGACAGGAAGTCCACCCGCGCCGTGAATAACCTCGTTATATATGTACGCATATCCGTTTTCGCGTATATCAACCAAGAAATCATAGTCGTAGTTTGTCAAATCGACTTTGAAATTCGTATTCGTAAGCACTACGTCTGCAAGTAATGCCGCAATCTCACACGAGCGCATAGGAATGCGCTTATCCGCTCTTTTTACAGTCATACGGAAGGTCGGATTAGCAATCGTATTCTGTCCGAATACCTGCAAGGCAAGGGCTTTCAAGCTCTCTTTAATCTGAGGAAAGCCGTTTAGATGGTCGGTTTCCACCCTATCTGCCACGGACAAGGAATAAATTCCGAATACTTTTTTGAGAATATCGATAATCTCGTATTCGCAATCTATATCATAACCACTCACCACGTATCTGCCCTGCGAGCGCGAAAACTCATGCTTATAGCCTTTCAAAGCACTCTTAATATTGTTTACAAGCAAGCTCTCAAAATAGCTCTTGTTCTTACCCTTCAAAAATATTTCACCGTAGCGAATTATTACAACCCTATCCATATCAAATCATCTCCACCGTATTCTGATTTTTATTACGAATTTTCAGTTTCAACCGAGTTTTTCTTATACTCTGCGAAATTTTGTCAAAACCGCAAGCTCTTGTTTTATCTTTTCAACAACGAAATCAACTTCGCTTATATCGTTTTCCTCGCTCATACTGAAACGCACTATTCCGTCCTTATGCCGCGCGTCTAAGCCGAGTAAGCTCTTAAAACGGCTTTCGTGATGCGAGCTACACGCCGAGCCTATTCCCACAAGGATACCGTGTTTTTCAAGCGAATGTAGCAAAACCTCGCCACGCACGTCCTTAAATGCAACGGTAAGCACGTTCGGAACGAAATTATTCATATTTGTAATCACGGCTATATCGTCAATTTCAGTCGCAAGTTTTTGCAACAAGTATTCTCTATATTGTGACATTTTAGAATAGTTGTTTTCAAGATTCGAAGCAACTCCATTACGCATAGCCTCTGCAAAGCCTACGATAGACGGATAGCTTTCCGTACCCGAGCGCATACCCTTCTCCTGTCCACCGCCGTACAAAAGAGGCTTTATAGACGTGCCTTTTTTGACGAATAACGCGCCTATTCCCTTTGGACCGTGGAATTTATGCGCCGACATACTGTACAAGTCAACTCCAAGCGAGCGCACGTTTACAGGTATTTTGCAAACGGCCTGCACACCGTCGCTGTGAAAAATGGCGTTTGGCGAAACTCTACGCACGAGCCTAACAAGCGCACCGATATCGTTTATGCCGCCCGTTTCATTGCTTGCGTGCATAATGGACACGAGCGACACCTTATCATTGAGCAGTTTTTCAAATTCAGCTACGTCAACCGTGCCGTTGGTATTGATAGGCGCAAACTGTACGTCATAGCCCTGTGCTTTTAGCTCGTTTGCAGGTGCAAAAACAGAATCGTGTTCTCCCATACCAACGATTATGCGGCTTCCCTTTGGTTTCCTCGTGCAGAACAACGCAGTATTGTTCGCTTCCGTGCCGCCGGACGTAAAATACAGTTCTCCGTCGGGCGCGTGCAATGCAGAGCTGATATCACTGCGCATTCGCCTTATATCCGTTGAAATATCTACGGCGCGCGCATACAAAGCCGATGGATTGTAAAAACCTACCGTCATTGCATCTGCCATTTTGTCTGCAACAGCTTTACTCACACGTGTAGTCGCAGCATTATCAAGATATATCAATTTTTCACTCATAATCTCTATTTACCTGCATATTCAAGACTTCACCCAAAAGCGCACACATATAATCGTCGGGGGAAAACAGCAATCTATGCGTCTGTTCTCCCTCTTTATATACAATCTGATATACGCCGCACTCGTTCGTCGCATTGCAAGCTACGACGTCACCGTCGTCCGCAAGACCGTCCATAAGTCCAAAGTTCAGAACGTCCTCATACATCAACATCAAAATTCTACGCTGTTTGCCCATCAGGTCTTTCTTTACAATCACAAGCCGCTTAGTGGAAAAAGCATAGGTATATTCCTTTGCGGTTGTGTTATAAAAATGTATATACACAATGCCAATCGCAAGCAGAACGAGAAACGCAAACACGAAATACCATTTTAGAAATATCGTAAGCATCAAAAATCCAAGCGAAAACAGCACGGAAGCTATGCCAATCCACTGCCACGCCTTAACTTTTGACGATACCGCCACTTCAACTGTTTGCGAATACTGTTCAGTCATATATTTTTCTCATTATGAACGCATTTATCAATTTCTACACGCATTCGACTTTTGTGTCTATGTATTTGTGTATTTTTGCAGTTCAATTCATAATATATCTTTGCGTATTTTACTTATTTCACCTTGTAATAATCGCCGTTCTTCACCTTTGCAGTAAGCTTGCCAAATGAAATATTTGCTTCACCTCTGCTGTTTACAGATACGAGCTTGCCCCTCTTTTGCAAAGACTTAACCCATACGTTATCGCCTGTGTGCAGTGGCGTTGGGTCGGGTGTATCCTCAATGACGGCGTTCTCATCGTAGTTCGCCGCCATATTTTCAAGCTTCTTGCGCATATTTCTTGCGGCAAACAAATCCGCCTCGCTCAAATCCTGCTTTTCAAGTAGCTCCTTCATCTGTTCGAGTACGTCGTTAGCCTCTTCAACGCTGTTTTCAATCAACCGCTTTGTTTCCTTGCGAATGCTCTCGTCAAGTTTCTCGCGTTTTTCTGCAACGATACGCTTTTCGTGTTCGGCGGCTTTTAGCACCTTTGCGGCTTCCTCTCTGTCTATCGACGCCTCACTCACAAGCGCCGCCGCTTTTCTTCTCGTCTGTTCAGCGGCGGTTAGCACGCTGTCAAACTGTCTTTTCTCTGCGGATATTTTACTGCGCGCATTATCGATAATCTCCTTTGAGAGTCCGAGCTTTTGCGCGATTGCAAGCGCGTTAGAACTGCCTATCGCCCCCATAACAAGCTTAAACGTCGGTGAAAAAGTTTGCGCGTCAAATTCCATTGAAGCCGCAACGACTCCCTTAGTCACAAGCGCAAACTCTTTAAGGTCGTTGAAGTGCGAGGTTATAAACGACTTTGAGCCGACTTTTAGCAAATGCTCCGCAATGCTCACAGCAAGCGCCGCGCCGTCGCCGGGGTCAGTACCCGCGCCAAGCTCGTCGAATAGCACGAGCGACTTATCAGTCACAACGCTCAAAATATTGATTGTGTTTTTGATATGCGCGGAAAAGGTTGAGAGGCTCTGTTCTATGCTTTGCTCGTCGCCGATGTCACTATACACGCCATCAAACACGCTTATCATTGCCGACTTGGCGGGTATATACAAGCCGCTCATCGCCATAAGCGTAAACAGTCCTACAAGTTTGAGTGTAACCGTCTTACCGCCCGTATTCGGTCCCGTAATAAGCAACATATGTTCGTCTTTTTTGAGCGCGAGTGTCACGGGAACGACAGACTTTGAATCAATCAGCGGATGTCTGCCTTCTCTTATTACAATCTCGCCACCATCGTTGAGTTCGGGACGAACCGCCTTATACACGCGCGCAAGCTGTGCCTTTGCAAATATTACGTCCATATCGACGATGCTTTGATAGCTCCAACCTATATTCTCGCCACTCACCGCAATAGACGCTGAAAAACTGCGCAGTATTCGCTCAATCTCCGCTTGCTCGCTTGCAAGCTCGGCTTTAAGCTCGTTGTTCATCTCCACTACCTGCATAGGCTCGACAAACAGCGTTGAACCCGATGCCGACTGGTCATGAACGAGTCCGAGAATAGTTCCCTTAAAATCACTTTTTAGCGGAATCACGTATCTGTCAGAACGCATCGTGATTATGCTGTCCTGCAAATATTTTGAATACTGCGGCGCAGTTATGAAGATATGAAGCTTGGTGCGGATATTCTCATTTATCTTGCGTATCCGCATACGAATCGCTCTAAGCTCCGCACTCGCATTGTCCGCGACCTCGGTTTCAGACAAAAACGCGTCGTAGATACGCTTTTCAAGCTGTTCGTTTGTATACAGCCTCGACGACATTTCGTCAAGTATAGGCACGTCCTTAGCGGTGGCGATAGTCTTTTTAAGCCGCCTTGCGGTGCGCAATGTTCTGCCTACCTTCATAATTTCGGAGATAGAAAGTATTGCGCCCTTGCTCGCCTTTACAAGTATAGCCTCGATATCGTCAACGGCAAAGCTCGGATTAAGCGCAAACTCGAATAGAACCCTATCCGCCTCATCCGTTTCACTTAGCGCGTGTTCAATAGCCGCCACGTTTTCAAGCGGAAGTAAAGCCTTAGCCTTCTCCTTGCCGCCCGCAGACTGAGCAAAGCCCGCAAGCTCGGCAAGGATTTTGGGATATTCCAAGGTTGTAAGACTTTTGCTATCGAACATTTATACTCCTATGTTTGCACGCTAACCAAAAGCTCTCGTTTATATTATTATGAGCTTTTTGAAGCTTGATTTGTTATCTGATTTTGGCTCCGACCTTGCGCTTCAATACGGAAAGTATTCTTGCCATTTGCTCCGCAATCTCGTCATCGGTGAGCGTACGCTCTAATGATGAGAACGAGAAGCTAACGCCAACGCTCTTCTTTCCAACGCCAATCTGCTCGCTCTTGTAGGTGTCGAACACCTGCGTATCCGTGAGATACTTTATCTTTGCGCCCTCGATTGCCTTCAATATATCTCCGACAAGCACCTCGTCCTTAACTACGACTGCAAGGTCGCGCTCAATCGTCGGGAACTTGGAGAACGCCGCAAATTTTGGCTTTTCAAGATTCTTATTCGAGAACATATCGTCTATGGACAGCTCCGCGATATAGAATCTCGTGTTATCAACACCGTATCCGCGCATCGTAGACGGATGCACTTCACCGATAAAACCGACAGATTTTCCGCCTATCATAACCTCTGCGCTTCTGCCTGTATGCAAGTATGGACGGCTACTGCGTACGTACTCGGCTTTGAGCTTCAACGCACTAAGCACTTCCTCAACTGCCGCCTTGACGGTAAAGAAATCACAACCGTCACCGTACATACCGATACAAAGCCTTTCCTCTTCCGTAGGAAGCTCTTCAAGGGGAAGCGATTTGGGCAGATACACCCTTGCTACCTCGAACAACGAAGCGTCCTTGTTGAAGTGGGTAAGATTGTAAGTAAGCGCCTCAATCATACTGTGCGTAAGCGTGGTACGCATTACGCTTAGCGCCTCGCCAATCGGATTGAGCAGGCGAACGTACTTTCTCGCGCTATCATCCTTCGCAAGCCCGAGCTTGTCCGCAAAATCGGGAGACGTGAAGGAATACGTCACACTCTCGTGCAGTCCGCAGGAGCAAAGCGTAGACTTTATCATATCGACAACTTTAATCTTATCCGGTACACTGCTCGTCATAAGCGTTGCGAATTTGAACAATGTCGGCTTAATATGCTTATACCCGTATACACGAATAAACTCTTCCGCAATATCGTTCACACCTACGATATCCTCTCTATCCTCGCCAACGGTGGGAAGGAGCTTATCTCCGTGGTTTACAACCTCTATACCGAGCTTTTCAAGTATGGAAATAAGCTTTCTCTTTGGAACCTCACAACCGAGAATTTGCTCAATATCTTTTATTGTAAACTCTACCTCTCTTGCGGTCTGATACGGCGCCTTTACGTCAATCTTACCGCCTACGATATCACCGCTACCGCTCTCGTATACAAGTGTGAGCGCGCGCTCGATTGCGTCCTGCTGAGATGCGAAATCGATTCCTTTTTCAAATCTTGCGGAGCTATCCGTTCTGAGTCCGAGCGTACGCGAGGTGCGACGGATATTGTCGCGGGCAAACTTTGCCGCCTCGAACACGACCTCTTTCGTATCCGCTTTTATACCGCTGTTTGCACCGCCCATAACGCCTGCGATTGCGATAGGCTTCTCGCTGTCGCAAATCACGAGCATACTCTTATCGAGATGATTCTCCTTGCCGTCGAGAGAAACTATTATTTCGTCCTTAGCCGCGTTGCGAACGACGATTTTATCCCCCTCAATCTCGCGCCTGTCGAACGCGTGCATAGGCTGACCGACCTCAATAAGCACGTAGTTGGTTATGTCCACGATATTGTTAATCGGGCGGATTCCGACCGCACGCAAGCGGGATTTTACCTTCTGCGAGGACGGGAATACCTTGACGTTCTTAACCCCTGCCGCCATATATCTCGGGCAAAGCGATTTGTTCTTTACCGCTACGGAAACCATATCCTTAACGCTGTCGTCAGTAGTTTCATAGCCGATATGCAAGCCGCGGCAATTTGTATTAAGCGCGACGGCAACCTCTTTTGAGAGCTTATAAATGCTATTGCAATCGGGACGATTTGCCGTCACGCCAACGTCGAGAATTACGTCGTCATAGCCGAGTGCGTTGAGCGCGGGAGTGCCAAGAACTGTGTCTTCCGCAAAGCGAAGAATATCACCCGCCTTTTGTCCTTCTACGTCGTCAACGGTAAGTCCGACCTCTTCAAGTCCGCAAAGCATACCCTCACTGCGCACTCCGCGAAGCTCACCCGCGTTTATCGTGCTTCCGTCTGCAAGAACAGCACCGTCAAGTGCAACGGCTATCGTTTCGCCGCCTTCTACGGGTACGTTCGTTACGACTTGTATTTTCTTCTTGCCGCCGATATTTATCTTTGTAACGCGAAGTCTATCCGCATTCGGATGCTGTTTGACGTCAACGATTTTACCTACTACGACGTCCTTAACCTTCTTATCCTGATAAATAATTTTCTCCACTTCAAAGCCAATCGCCACAAGCTTAGCGGCGAGCGTTTCGGGAGATACGTTTATATCTACAAAATCTTTAAGCCATGAAATCGGTGCTAACATAACCTATCCTCCTCAGTTGAACTGCTTCAAGAAGCGCATATCGTTTTCGTAAAGCAGCTTGATGTTTGGTATACCGTACTTAATCATTGCGATACGGTCTATACCGAAGCCGAACGCAAAGCCGCTGTACCTTTTACTGTCTATTCCGCACATATCGAGGACGGCGGGATTCACGATACCCGCGCCAAGTATCTCAACCCAGCCCGTACCCTTACATACGCGACAGCCCTTGCCGTGGCATACGGAGCAAGTCACGTCCACCTCGACGGACGGTTCCGTAAACGGGAAATACGACGGGCGCAGACGAACCTTAGTATCATTTGAGAATATCTTTTGCGCGAAGGTTTGCAAGCACCCCTGCAAGTCGCCCATAGTAATATGCTCGTCAATCGCCAAACCCTCAAATTGATTGAATATGGGGCTATGCGACGCGTCGTCGTCGCTTCTATACACCCTTCCCGGTACGACCACACGGATAGGCGGCGCGGTTGACTTCATAATACGCGCCTGCATCGCGGAGGTCTGCGTACGCAAAAGGAAGTTTTCGTTCACGTAGAACGTATCCTGCATATCCCGTGACGGGTGGTCCTTGGGGATATTGAGAAGTTGAAAGTTGAAAATATCGCTTTCAATTTCGGGTCCTTCGTCCACGCTGAATCCCATATTGGCAAATATTTCAATAAGCTCGCGCCTTACGAGCGTAAGCGGATGAAGCGTGCCAAGCTTTTTGCCGTGCGCGGACATTGTCACGTCGATTTCCTCTTCTTTGAGCTTGCGCTCCTCTTCGA
>CAMWIB010000035.1 GCA_947174215.1 uncultured Clostridia bacterium | reverse complement strand
TGACAATATATAATGGAGCCTATAAAATTCTATTTGTTCTGCGTAGGTTTGTCAGAGCGTAGACGAGAATATAGCTTCATATCTTCAACCACTCCATTCTTGACCGCATTACTTCTCATCACGCCCTCGAACGTGAAGCCTGCTTTTTCAAGAACGCGACACGAGCCTGTATTGCGTGCAAACGGTTCGGAAAAGATGCGAATAATATCGCTGTTGGCAAATACGAATGAGCAAACAAGCTTTACTGCCTGCGTCATTATGCCTTTGCCCCAATACTCCTCAGCGAGATAATAGCCGAGTTCGGCGGTTTTGCTGTGTATATTGTCCTTCCTGAATGCGCCTATACTGCCTACAACCTTGTCGTCATAAACTATTGCAAACGCAAACGTGTCGTTCGGATTCGCCGCTCTCATTGCCAAGATATAATCAAGTGCGTCTTTTTCCGTATAAGGAAATGGCAATCCGTCGCGCAGATTGTCTAAAACTTTTATATTGCACAGAGCTTTCGCTAAATCCTTAGCATCCGTCATTTCCCATTTTCTAATTGAAACGTTGTAGGTATTCATAATGGTAATGCTATCAAAAAAAGCAAGAATATGCAAGAACTAAGTGTTAATTTGTCAAAATTTATAGATAAAGTTCGTGTTTGTGCGATTGGCTTGTAAGATTGTGCGGTATGATTATGGGTTTACTGTGTACTGAAAAACTGATGTTGATAGTGCATTTATAGAAACCGAGTTGTAACATACTGTTACGCGACACGGCCAAAAACATTCAATATAATATCAGTTTTGAATCAAAAATATTCCCTCTTGAATTTACGTTGTAAAACTGATATTATTTATAATAAGTATTGAAATGATGCGTGTGCGCGAAAACGCATAGAAGAAGCAATGTGGATATAAGCTGTTTTGAAGCAGATATAAACCGAGGATGGACTAATTCATTTTGAAATATATTTGAAGTGGTGTAAGCCGAAGAGGAATAGCTGTTTTAATGCGAATATAAGCCGTTTTGCGGAAGAATTTGCGGCGCAATGCTATTATGGAGGAATTTATGGAAGAAAGAAAGTGGTTTAGGGAGATGATGGTGTATCAGATATGGCCGCGCTCCTTTTGTGATGGCAATAACGACGGTATCGGTGACCTTAAAGGCGTGCTGAGCAAGCTGGAATACATCAAGAGCGTGGGTGCGGATGCGGTGTGGTTCTCGCCGCTGTACGTATCTCCGCAGGCAGACTATGGCTACGATATAGCGGACTACTGCAACATAAACCCCGAATACGGCACGCTTGATGATTTCAAGCAGGTGCTTGACAGGGCGCATGAGCTTGGAATGCGCGTGATAATGGACCTCGTTATCAACCACACGTCCGACCAGCACGAGTGGTTTAAGAAGAGCGTAAAGAGGGAAGAGCCGTACACGGACTTCTACATATGGCGTAAGGGCAAAGGCAAGAACGGCAAGAAGGCGCCTAACAACTGGATGTCCACCTTCCCCGGTTCTGCGTGGGAGTATAATAAGGAGCGCGGCGAGTACTATCTGCACTTGTATGCAAAGGAACAGCCCGACCTCAACCACGACAATCCCGCGGTACGCGAGGCAATCAAGGGCGTAATGCGTTTCTGGCTTGATATGGGTGTCGACGGCTTCCGTGAGGACGTTATAACGCAGATAAGCAAGGCAGAGGGGCTTCCGAACGGCAATCCGCTTATGCCCGCGTCAAGAGGCTTGGAACACTACAACTGCGGCCCGCACATTCACGATTTCCTCTCGGAATACCGTGAGGTACTCAAAGACTACGACGCATTCCAAGTAGGCGAAGCGCCGTTTATGACGCCCGAAAAGGCGCTTACGTTCGTCAACGAGAAGAAGCAGGAGCTTGATATGATGATATCCTTCCAGCACATGGAAGCGGACTGCATAATGATTGAATGGATGAAGCTTCCGTTCAACCTTGTCAAGCTGAAAAAGATATACAACAACTGGCAGACGAAGCTGTTTAAGAGGGCTTGGAACGTCAATTATCTTGAAAACCACGACCATGCCAGAATAATATCGCGCTACGGCAACGACAGCGCGCAGTACAGAGAGGTAAGTGGCAAGGCTCTTGCGATGATGTACACGTTCCTTAGCGGCACACAGTTCGTCTATCAAGGTCAGGAGATAGGTATGACGTCGCTGTACTTTGACAAGTGCAAGAAGGGTGAAGACCCGTGGAAGCAGTTCAAGGACGTATCCACGTTCTGCGTACGTGACCTTATGAAGAAGTTCTGCTTCTCCGAAAAGCACATACTCAAAGTCGCGCACACGGCGGCGAGAGATTGCGCCCGTACGCCCGTACAGTGGTCGGGTGAAAAGAATGCGGGATTCAGCACCTGCGAGCCGTGGTACACCGTCAACCCCAACTACAAAGAGGTGAACGTCGAGGCGGCGGAGAAAGACCCGAATTCAATTCTCAACTTCTACCGTAAGCTCATAGCTTTGCGTAAGGAGTACAAGGATGCGGCAATATACGGCGAGTTCAAGCTCCACTTGAAGAAGGACAAGCACCTCTTTGTGTACGATAAGATAGCGGCGGATGGTTCCAAGCTCACCGTAGTGCTGAACCTCAGCGAGAAGCGCGTATCATGCAAGAAATTCAAGAAGTTCATTCCGACGGGAGCAAAGGAAATCGCGTCCGTATACGATGGAAGCTTCGCGCAGGTAATGCGCCCGTACGCAGGCAAGGTGTTCTACACTCCCGCGGGTAAATAAAGAGTATAAGCATCAATAATTTGCATAATCAAGGGTTTAATTTGGCAAATTCGCGCTGTTTAAGTGCCGAATTTGCCAAATAAATTATTGGAAAGAAACTAATCGAGAGGATATTGTATGACGTTGTTAGAGGCTATTGAGCAAAGGCATTCCGTAAGAGCGTATACGGATAAGTCTATTGAAAAGGAAAAGATTGACGCACTGAACACGCTTATTGCGGAGTGCAACCGCGACGGAGATTTGCATATACAGCTTGTGCAGAATGAACCGAAAGCGTTTGACTGTATGCTCGCGCACTACGGCAAGTTTTCGGGCGTGAAAAACTATATCGCGCTGATTGGAAAGGATTGCGATGACTTCGATGAGAAGATAGGCTACTTTGGCGAAAAGCTCGTACTGTTTGCACAAACGCTTGGCTTGAATACCTGTTGGGTTGCAATGTCCTATAAGAAGATAAAGACCGCTTTCGTTGTGAATAATGGCGAGAAGCTTGGTGTGGTGATTGCGCTTGGCTACGGCAAAACGCAGGGCGTAGCGCACAAGAGCAAAGCGGCAGAGCAGGTGGCAAACGTACACGGCGCACCCGAATGGTTTGTACGCGGTGTAAACGCGGCATTGCTTGCCCCAACGGCAATAAATCAACAGAAGTTCAAATTCACCCTGACCGATGGGGATAAGGTCAAAGCCGAGGCAGGAGTCGGCTTCTACACCAAGCTCGATTTAGGTATTGCCAAACTTCATTTTGAATTGGGCGCAGGCAAAGAAAACTTCACTTGGGTAAAGTGAATAGGGCGGAGTAAGGCAACACGAAATAACATTCAAAATTTCACAAATCAAATTTAATCATAACAAAAACCGCAGGTGAACTGCGGTTTTTTGTATATATGTGTTTTAGTTGTACTCTATTATAATCAAACTTCCTCGTCGTTCTTGTCTAAATCACCGTCGGTGCAATGTATAATATAGTCGTCCGTGTTTTCGCCTAGTGAGCTTTTTTTGATAGCAATCCACTGGGCTTTTGTTCCGTTGAATGATATGTTTGTCAGCTTATTGCAACTCCCGAATGCATCCAAGCCGATGTGCGTTATACTGTCAGGAATATTGATGTTTGTTAATTCATGACATCCACTAAATGCGCGGAAGTTGATACTTGACACACTTCCATCGGTAGGAATTATGCTAGTATTGCAACCACGTACAAGCACTTCCATATCGGCTGCTATAAGACAATTATTTTCGCTATAATACCTCGGATTGCCATCTGATACTGTTATGCTTGTCAGACTATTGCAATAGTTGAATGCATCCCAACCGATACTTGTTATACTGTCGGGGATAACGATACTCGTCATTTCAGAGCATCCCTCGAATGCACGAGCGCTGATGCTTGTCACGCTTCCGTCCGATGGAATTATGCTTGATTTACAACCCAGTATAAGCGCTTTGCTTTTGGTTTCTATAAGACAGTTGTTTACGCTGTGATATTTTGTATTACCGCTGGATACTGTTATGTGCGTAAGCGAACTGCAAGAGCTAAATGGCGCATAGGTACTAATTTCTGTAACATTGTTACCTATTGACACGCTTGTAAGTTTATGGCAATTATAGAACGCAAATTCGCCAATACTCGTCACGCAGTCGGGGATAACTATATTTGTCAACTCATTACACGTATTAAATGCCCCATCTCCGATGCTTGTTACGCTTCCGTCCGATGGAATTATGCTTGATTTGCAACCTAGTATAAGTGTTTTACTTTTGGTTTCTATAAGACAATTGTTTTCACTGTGATATTTTGTATTACCGCTTGATACGGTTATGTTTGCAAGCGCACTGCAATTGCTAAATGCACTATCGCTGATGTTTGTCACGCTGTCGGGGATAGTTATGTTTGTAAGCGCGCTACATCCTTCGAACGCGGATGAGCCAATACTCGTTACGCCGTTGGGGATTGTCACGCTTGTAAGCGCACTACATCCTTCGAATGCGGACGGGGCAATGATTTTCACACTGTCTGGAATCTTAATTGCTGTAAGACACGTACAATAGTAAAATGCATATTCACCAATCTGTTCTATGCCCTCTGGTAACACGGCTTCATAATAAGCGTCATTGTTTGGATGCGTGAGTTTTACATCGCAAATAATGCAGTCTGTTTCATCATCAATCAACATACCTTGTTCTTCATCAAATTCCCACATGATATTTTCCTCCGTATTTATTATTGAAATACTCTTAAATTTTTGTTTTATAGTAGTAAGTTTTGCAGTTTGCAATTTTAAATCGCAAACACCATATTTGTCTTTATTTTTTTTTATTGTATCACATTAAATTTATCTAAAACAGAGTATTGCATAAATTTTTTAAAAATTTTCCTTGTCACAATATTCCCCAGATTGGCAGAATTGTCACGACTATTCCGAGCAAAAGTGTGTAGATTGCAAAGCCAAGCATTGAATGCTTTTTGAGCAGTTTCAAGAAGAACGTTATTGAAAGCAGGCCCGAAATGAATGCGGCGGCGGTGCCTACGATAAGCGGAAGAACGCCTATGTCAAGGGGTGTCGCGCTGTGCGCAAGCTCTATGCCTTCGAGAAGGGCGGAGCCAATTATGATAGGAATTGACAGTAGAAAAGAGAAATTTGCAGCGGTGGTTTTATCTACGCCCTGAACGGTCAAGGCGGAGATGGTTGCGCCGCTTCGAGATACGCCCGGTAGAACGGCTATTCCTTGCAAAACGCCAGTTAATATACTCTTTTTTGCATTCAGAAGTGTTGGTTGTGACGGTTTGAACATTTCTCCAACTATCAAAAAGAATGAGGTTAGCACAAATCCGAAGCCGAGTAAAAGCCCGTCCAAAAGTGAGGGTAATAGGAATTTGAATATAAGCGCAAGCGCGACGGTCGGTATGCAGGCAAGCAGGATATGAGCGGTTGTTTTTTGAAAGGGCTTGCGCAAAAGCGGAAACCAACTTTTTCGCAGGGCTATAAGCACGGCAAGTAGGGTGCCTACGTGTACCATTACGTTAAAAAATAAGCTCTCCTGTCCTACGCCGAGTTTTTCGAGTAACAACAGATGTCCCGATGACGATATGGGTAAAAACTCGCTTGCTCCCTGAATTATGCCAAGTATCAAAGCCTCTATAACTGTCATAGCACTCCTATCGCGCGGCGGTTAAGCGGCGGAACGTGTGCAATTTGCGCATTTTCATTCCGCCTTTTCGCTTTACTATTGCGCGTTATTTGTTTATAATAATTATTACTATGTAGAGAAGTCGGCTTTTAGAATAAGCCGCGGAGGATATATGAAGCTCGGTGTTGTAGGACTTCCAAACGTCGGAAAAAGTACGCTGTTCAATGCGATAACCAAGGCGGGCGCGCAGGCGGCAAACTATCCGTTTTGCACGATAGAGCCGAACGTAGGCGTGGTCGCCGTTCCAGATGAGAGGCTTGACAAGCTCGCTGCTTTGTACAACAGCAAAAAGATTACCCCCACGTCGCTTGAATTCGTTGATATCGCAGGTCTTGTCAAGGGCGCAAGCAGGGGCGAGGGACTCGGAAACAAGTTTTTGTCGCATATTCGTGAGGTTGACGCAATCGTACACGTAGTGCGTTGCTTCGACGACGCAAACATTACGCACGTTGACGGAAGTGTAAACCCTGCAAGGGATATCGAAACGATTAGCCTTGAACTCGTGTTCGCCGACCTCGAAACGTTGGAGCGCCGTATGACGAAGGCGTTGTCTATGGTTAAGGCGGACAAGAAGTATCAAGAGGACGTCAATAGGCTCACCGTTATGCAAAACTGGCTTACGGACGGCAGGCCCCTTCGCAATCTCGAAGTAGACGACGATTTCAAGCAGTTTATAGACGAGCAGTTCTTGCTCACGTCCAAGCCTGTTATATATGTGGCGAATACGGACGAGGGCGGCATAAACGGCAATGCGTATACCGCCGAGGTAGAGCGTATCGCAAAGGAAGAGAACAGCGAGGCTATTGTGCTTTGCGCCAAGCTTGAAGAGGACTTCTCCGAACTCTCCGATGAGGATAGAGAGATGTTCATGGGCGAGTACGGACTTGAAGAAAGCGGTCTTGACCGCCTTGTCAAAGCGTCATACAAGTTGCTCGGGCTTATCAGCTACCTCACCGCCGGTGAAAAGGAAACCCGCGCATGGACGATAGTCAAAGGAACGAAAGCGCCGCAGGCGGCGGGAAAGATTCACAGCGATTTCGAGCGCGGCTTCATTCGCGCCGAGATAGTCGATTACGCAACGCTTATCGAGTGCGGTTCCTTCAATGCCGCCAAGGAGAAGGGGAAGGTGCGTAGCGAAGGTAAAGATTACGTTATGCAGGATAACGACGTTGTATTGTTTAGAATAAACGTCTAAATAAAACGCGCTATTTGCGCCCTTTTGCGTTTTTCGCAAGAACTCGGCACACCGTGTACGCCATAGTACACTGGGTGTGACCAAAACCTTGCGAGAAAACACAAAATCATCACAAATATCGCATTTATAAATAATCAAGCAATTAAATATTCTCGATTATTTTCAATAAATCACACAAACAATCATAGGCATCATCACCTATTCAATCTCAATAACAGAGGTACGTATGTACGAACAACAACTATCAAAAGTTTTATCCGTTGAGGGGCTTAGCGAGCAGGACGTTTTTGACGCACTTGAAAAACCCAAAGAATCCAAACTTGGCGACATCTGTTTGCCGTGCTTTAAGTTTGCGCGTACGCTCAGACTTGCGCCGCCTATGATTGCCGCAAAACTCTTACCGCACGTAGAAAAAGCGGAATTTGTAGAAAAGGTCGAGGTTGTCGGCGGATATCTGAATATCTTCTTCAATCGCGCAGTGGTTGCAAAGGGTATCGAGGAAGTGGCGGCAAACGCCGTTGCGGGAAAGAGCAACGAGGGCGAGGGTAAGACGGTTTGTATTGACTATTCGTCCGTGAACATTGCAAAACCCTTCCATATCGGACATTTAAGCACGACCGTTATCGGCGGTGCGCTGTACAGAATATTCGAGCATTTGGGATATAAGGCGGTTGGTATAAATCACCTTGGCGACTGGGGTACGCAGTTTGGCAAGCTTATCGTTGCTACGCGCAAGTGGTCTTCGCTTGAAGAGGTCGCGGCAAACGACGAGTACTTCCTTAATTCCTTGTACGTACGTTATCATCAGGAAGCGGAAGCCCATCCCGAAATGGACGACGAAGCGCGCGCATGGTTTAAGCGTATAGAGGACGGCGACGAGAGCGCAACCGCGTACTTCGACGTATTCAAGGAAGTTACGATGAAAGCCGTCGGCAAGATATACGACAGACTTAAAATAAAATTTGACAGCTATGCGGGCGAAAGCTTCTATAACGACAAGATGGACGCATGCCTTGATATACTCCGCGACAAGAAATTGCTTGTAGAGAGCGAGGGCGCGCAGGTGGTCAAGCTTGACGATTACGATATGCCTCCGTGCCTACTCGTAAAGGCGGACGGTGCAACGCTGTACGCTACGCGCGACATAGCGGCGGCGTACTACCGTAAGAAAACCTATGACTTTGATAAATGCCTATATGTTGTCGCATATCAGCAGAATCTGCACTTTAAGCAACTGTTTCAGGTGCTTAAACTTATGGATTTTGCAGGTGCAAACGATATGGAGCATATCGCATTCGGTATGGTTTCTATGGAAGACGGCGCAATGTCAACGAGAAACGGGCGCGTAGTCTGGTTGCGTGACGTGCTTGACAAGGCTGTGGAAAAGGCTACGGCGATAATAGAGGAAAAGAATCCGAATATCGCAAACAAGGAAGCAATTGCCGAGAGCGTAGGCGTCGGCGCAGTGGTATTCTCCGCGCTTTGGAATAACCGCATAAAGGATATAGTTTTCTCCTTCGACAAGGTTCTCAATTTCGACGGTGAAACCGCACCGTATCTGCAATATACCTATGCAAGATGTGCAAGCGCGCTTAGAAAGGGCGGCGAGCCGAACGTAGAAAATCTTGATTTGAGCGCAATCACCGACGACGAGGGCTACGAGGTTATAAAGAGTATTCTTGCGTTTGGTGACAGCGTAAGACAGGCGGCGAAGCTCCGCGAGCCGTGCTGCGTATCAAGACATATCATCGATTTGGCGGAAAAGTTTAACAGATTCTATATCGGACACCGCATAGTCGTGGACGACGCGCCTGTACGCAACGCAAGATTGCTAATTACAAAAGCGACTGCAAACGTAATACGTAAGGGGTTGAATTTGCTTGG
>CAMWIB010000034.1 GCA_947174215.1 uncultured Clostridia bacterium | reverse complement strand
TAAATACGTTGAGTGAGATTATAGGAGGAGTTAAGTGATGGGTAAAGACGTCATAATCGCTTGCGATTTTGCGAGCGCAAAGCAAACCTTTGAGTTTTTGGATAAGTTCACGGGCGTAAAGCCGTTCGTGAAGATAGGTATGGAGCTTTTCTACGCAGAAGGTCCGTCCATCGTGCGCGAGATTAAGGCAAGAGGTCACAAAATTTTCTTGGACTTGAAGCTACACGATATTCCAAACACTGTGAAAAAGAGTATGGCGGTGCTGTCGCGCCTCGACGTAGATATGACAAATCTACATGCCGCGGGTACGGTGAATATGATGAAAGCCGCGCTCGAAGGCTTGACGAGAGAGGACGGAACGCGCCCAATGCTCATCGCCGTCACTCAGCTTACGTCCACCGACCAGCAGAGTATGGAGAAGGATTTGTGGATAGAAAAGCCTATTGACGAGGTCGTTATGCACTACGCCGCAAACGCCAAGCTTGCGGGGCTGGACGGCGTGGTATGTTCTCCGCTTGAATCGGGCAAGGTACACGAGCGTATAGGCCACGATTTCGTGACTGTCACCCCGGGAGTGCGCTTCGCGGACGGCGATGTAGGCGACCAAAAGCGCGTTATGACTCCTGCGCAGGCAAAGGAAATAGGTTCTGATTATATCGTTGTTGGTAGACCTATCACTGCCGCCGCTGACCCCGTTGCCGCATACGAACGCTGTGTAAGAGAATTCGTTGACTAATTTACGCCAAAGTCGATATTCAAGGGACTACACTGCGCGTGCAGGGCGCGCGTTAATTGAGTGCCGAGCCAAGCGATATAGTACAAGGAAGCAGACGAGTGTTGTTTTTGTTCGTCTGCGACCGAGTGGAATAAAGAGTGGAATATGGTGGTAGGCGAGCGCCGATTGTCGCCCCCACGAGCGATGGATACTATTGTAAAGAGCGTTGGCTAACCGAGTGGTGGGAGAAAAGCCCGAAGGGAAAGAGGGGGCTATTTCATTCAAATTATAGGAATAACTAAATATATAGGAGTATATATGAGCAATAATATTCAAAAAACCATTGCAAAAGATTTGTTGTCCATAAAGGCGGTATTCTTCCGCCCTGACGAGCCATTCACGTGGGCAAGCGGAATAAAGAGTCCAGTATACTGTGACAACCGTCTTACGCTCACCGCACCGAACGTACGCGACGACGTTGAGAACGGACTTGCCGCCGTAATCAAGGAAAACTATCCCGACGTAGAGGTGCTTATGGGTACGTCAACTGCGGGTATAGCGCACGCCGCAATCACGGGTCATATTATGGGCTTGCCTATGGGCTACGTGCGTAGCGGAGCTAAGGACCACGGCAGACAGAACCAGATAGAGGGCAAGCTTGAAAAAGGACAGAAGGTCGTCGTAGTCGAGGACTTGATTTCAACGGGCGGAAGCTGTATCGAGGTTGTAAACGTGCTTCGTGAAGCGGGCGCTGAGGTTCTCGGAATTGCGAGCATCTTCACGTACGGTATGCAAAAAGGCATTGATAGATTGAATGCGGCAAACGTCAAAAACGTATCGCTTACAAACTTCGACGTTATTGCAGAAACTGCGGCAGAGGAAGGTTATATCAAGCCCGAGGATGTGAAAAAACTCATATCATTTCGTAATAACCCTTCCGATGAAAGTTGGACAACAAAATAATTTGTTTGTAGCTAATATAATATAAAAAGCATTTTATTGTGCGCTAATGTATAAATAAACGTTGAAATGAGAAACTTGATTGATATAACGGATTTGAGTATAGAAGAACTTGACGGGCTTATTCATACGGCTTTGGATATTATAGAGAAGCCCGAGGAGTATGCTGAGAAGTGCAAAGGAAAGAAGCTTGCAACGCTGTTTTTTGAGCCGTCTACACGCACGCGCCTGTCTTTTGAGGCGGCGATGTTAGAGCTTGGCGGAAGCGTGCTTGGTTTTTCGGAAGCGAACAGCTCGTCTGCGGCAAAGGGCGAAAGCGTTGCAGATACGGCAAAAATCGTGTCGTGCTATGCTGACATAATCGCAATGCGTTCACCAAAAGAGGGCGCGGCGCTCGTAGCGGCGAACAATGCGACTATCCCTGTCATAAACGCGGGTGACGGCGGACATTGCCATCCAACTCAAACGCTTGCCGACTTACTCACGATTTATAGAGAGAAAGGCAGATTCGACAATCTGACGGTCGGACTTTGCGGTGATTTGAAGTACGGGCGCACGGTGCATTCACTCATCGCCGCGCTGTCGAGATACAAGAACGTAAAGCTCGTGCTTATCTCACCAAAGGAGCTTAGACTTCCAGACTATCTTAAAACTAAGATAATAGAAAAATTCCAAATGGAGTGTGTTGAAACTGCGAGTCTTGAAGATGCTATTCCAGAGCTTGACGTATTGTATATGACGAGAATACAGCGCGAGCGTTTCGAGGATAAGGACGAGTACGAACGACTCAAAGACAGCTACGTTCTGACGACCGACAAGCTTGAAGCGGCAAAGCAAGATATGATAATCCTGCACCCGCTTCCCCGTGTCAACGAGATAAGCGTTAAGGTGGACGACGACCCACGCGCGGCGTATTTCAGGCAAGCGCTCAACGGAAAGTATATGCGTATGGCTCTAATTCTGAAACTTCTTGACGAGGCTAAAAAAAGTGGAACTCACGCAAAACCGTTTGAATGTCAAGACGTAATTTTTGACGAACACCCCTGTAACAATGCTCGTTGCATCACACAAACGGAGCAGGAATTGCGCCACGTGTGCAAGCGCACGGAAGATGGCGAGCTTTGTTGCGTTTATTGCGAACACAAGGTCAACTAAACTAAAAAGACAAAAGCGAAAATTATCAAATGAACATTTGATAATGGCATAATATAAACAGTAATATTGCAGAATAGATATTTAATACGTACAAAACGCCAGATAAAAGGCGTTTTGTGTGTATAATGGCGTATTTTATGACGTTGATATTGTAAATTTTTCGGTGGCATAAATTTTCAAATATTGTATAAAAAATTTGCAAAAATTACACTTTTCAATCATAAAGACAAAAATTCTACTGATAGTTGAGAGGATTTTATTGAAACGCATTCTTTAATATGGTATAACAAAATCAATCAGCAAAGCAAAATAAAGGAAGGCGCATATGAATGATTACGGTAAAAAAATTGCCGCTTTGAGAAAGAACAAAGGTATGACGCAGGAGGAACTTGGCAAGGTTCTCAACGTCACGTATCAAGCGGTATCCAAATGGGAACGCGGAGAGTCTATGCCTGACTTTATGACGATGTCGCAAATAGCAAAGTTTTTTCAGGTGCCTCTCAACTATTTCGAGGATGGCGCGCAGGAGCAACAGGTTGCAAGTGATGTCGTTGAGAAGTCGGAAACGACCGATAGTGTGGACGTGACGAAGTATATAGGTATATGTACCGTCTGCGGCAAAATGCTCGAAGAGGGTAACGAAGCACAAACTTCTCCGAAGATTGTATGTAAGGAATGCTTTGAGCGGAAGCAAGAGGAGGAACGCCGTCTTAAACAGGAGCGTGAAAAACAAGCAGTCGCGGCGGCAAGAGAGCAGGAAAGACGGGTTGCCGTAGAGAAGCAGGAGCGCGAGCGCGCTGAGCAGGAAAGAAGGAAGAAAGCGCTTGGCAAAGGCTTTGACGTGAAGCTTGTTGTCAGTTTGGCTTTTGCCGCTGTTGCGTATATATTGTTTACTATTCTGTGCTTTACGTGTGATAGAAGCGATAGAGAATTCTACTCGGTAGTGCTTCTCATTGCACCGCTTGCAATATTCGGCTGGGTGATTTCTATTGCAGATTTTATAAGCGAGCTTCGGGATAAAGAGGGTGACGACGATGACGGTTATAAGCTCACTTTGTCGTTGATTATTGCCGCCGTATTCGCGGTAATAAATTTCGTGCTGTACCTCGTCCTCTATATGACGTCCGAGCAGTTTGGATTCTACCTCGTGCTTCTCGTCATTGGCGTAATCGTATCGTTTATGTTCGTAAGTCAATATCTGTGGGGCAGTGTGGTACGCGAGCTGTTTACGTTCTACGGCTTCTCATTCAAGCTCCCCGGCGTTATCTTCTCGCTTGACTTCGACTCTATCCTATGGATGATTGTCACGAAGCTTCTGCTTGGCATACTGGCGATTGTGGTGTTTGTCGTGACGTCGATACTGTCCGCGGTTATAACGATGTTAGGCTCGGTGCTGACGTTTATCCCCTGCATTATAACGAAGGTTGTAAAGGACAAACGTGCGTGATGACGGTCTGTAAATCAATTAAATTTGATAATGAATGTTGAAAGTAAAGCCTCGCTTATTGCGAGGCTTTGATTTTAATAGAATTTACTTGATGGCGTATAACCTATTGACTAATTATTTTAAGTCATTACTTGTATCGTCTGAGTGCATCGCTTGATGCGCAATTTGTGCATATCATTTGAGAGAATCGAGGGGTAGGAGCTTCACGTCAAACGAGCCGTCGTCGAATATGTCAATGAGCGTGCCGCCGCGTTGGGTGTGCTTTTTCATTATACCTTGGTAGGCGAGATAGTCTATCGACATTCCGTATGTCAGGCGTATTCCCTGATATGTTATCGAAAGCGTATTGAGGTGGTCATGTCCCATAAACATACCCTTGCAGCTTCCGAGCTTCACCATTTCACCAAAGAACTTGCCTTCCTTGGTTTTGGGATAACCGAAATAGTTGTCCTTCTCCTGCACGAAGCCGAGATGATAGGTAGCCTCGCCGCTTCCGTTGTAGCACTTCTCCCAGCCTTCCTTGAATTCCTTTGGCGGAATGTGGAAGAAGGCAAGCGAGTTTGCGGGTTTGCCGTTTTCGCCAAGCTCCGTGACAGTGCGCTTGTACCAATCAATCTGGTCGTCGTGAATGACGTCAAAGCCGCTGAAAAAGCTCTTTGAGAGGTACATATTGCTATCCAAAAACATAAGCGCGGTGTTGAGCGTGCCGTCAGCATTGTTGAGCTTTATGCAGTAGTTGCCAAGCCCCGTAAGCCCTTTTTCGCCTTTTTGAAAGTGGCACTTTGGTTGCTTCATATAGTAGCTTGCAAGATGTTCCTTATCGTAAAAAGCGAAGCTTTCGGTGTCGTGATTGCCGAACACGAGCGTCCATTCTACGCCGAGCTTGTTCATCAGCTCCGCGAACCTGCGAGTGCCTTTCATATTATTGAAGGTGCCGCTCCACGGGAAGAGAGGATAGCATACGTCGCCAGTTACGACGACGAAGTCCGCCTTTGCCGCCTTGACTATCTTTTCGACGGCGGCAAGCGCGAGCTTATCTTTTTTGACGCTGAACAGACCGCCACCGATATGAACGTCGGTGAGCTGCAATATTCTGAACGGTTTATTTTCGGCTTTGGTGATTATGGTTTGTCCGTCTTTCTTTTCAAAGATTGCGTTCATTGAATTTATTCCTTATCCTCAAACATCTGCGTTTCCGCTATATCGTTGTCTGCGGCAACGAGTTGCTCCGCGTTGTCGGAATCGACGAAGTTTTCCGTAGAATTTGAATCCGTATCAATGGGATTGCCTTCCTCATCATACTTTGACGGGTCTACGACGTCGTTGGGATTGACCTTGCCGTACAGCTCTGCAACCATTGCGGTACGCTCTTCCTCTTCCTCGGGGGTGAGGGTTGCGCCTGCTTTTCTTGCCTCAATGAAGTAGCGCATACGTTCGAGCTTTTTGCTTGTGACCTTATATTTGAAGGAGGCGAACATTGCGATAGAGATGAATACTGCAATGGAGATACCGAGTACGAGCTTGATTGCAAGCAATGCGGAATCGGGCTGAGTGATATAAGTGGTTGCGTTGTCGTCGGTGATATAGCCTGCGCCGGACATTATCCAACCGACAAGACCTACGCCGAATGCACCTGCTACCTTACGTGCAAGCGTCATCATACCGCTATACGTACCCGTAGGACGAGCGCCGGTTGCCATTTCCGCAACGTCGAGCGTATCGGGGAAGATAATCCAAGGCATCATCTGCGCGCCGCCGAAGCCCAAGCCCATAATGAGTGCAACGATAGGAACGAGTACGGGAGGAGTCCAGCTCGGGTCCATAACCGCAAGCATTATGCCGCCTGCAATGTAGAAGGGTAAGCCCATACGGAAAGCGAACGCCTTGCTCTTTTTGTCCATCATTATGCGGGCGAGCGGGAACATAACCACCGCCGCGACCATAAGAGGAGCGACTATGAACATAGACGACATATCCATACCGAACAGCTTGTATCCGTGCCAGACGTCGGTTGCGTAGTAGACGGCGAGTGCGGAAATCATATCCATACACATAAACGCCGTAGCGTACATAGCGATGTGCCAACGGTAGGAGCGGTTTTTGTAGGGTACGATATAGCTCTTTACAAAGCGTTTTAGATTGAATTTTTGTTTGGGGGTAGTCGGCTTGATACGTTCCTTGACGAAGAGTCCGCAAAGAATGAGTCCGCCGCCGAACAGCGTGCCGAATATTACGACAAGCACAATCCAGAATACGGGACCGCTTATCTTGGGGAAGAAGAGATATCCGTCCTCGCTTATGAGTGCTTCAAGCAGTACGAGGGGTACGACGTACGCGATACCAGAAGCGGCGGCAGTGAACACCAGCTTCACGGTATTAGTGTTATTGCGTTCCTTAAAGGACGGCGTAATATCACTTGCCATTGACGTGTACGGTACTTGGGAGAGAGTGGAACAAGTGTTCCAAAGCAGGTACATTATGATTATGTATGCGGTGTACGCTCCCACCGAAACGCCCCAGTCGCGCAGTGGCATAAACAGCAGGAACAGTGCGATAATAAGCGAGATACCGCCAAAGAACATATACGGTTTACGTCTGCCCCACTTGCCGCGGGTGTTGTCGCTGATGAAACCCATAAATGGGTCGGAAATTGCGTCCCACAGCTTTGCAATCATCATGATTGTAGAAGCAACCGCGGGAATAATTCCGCCATACTTGGTCATAAAGCCGAGCATTACGCAGGACATAAGCGCAACGCCGCCGCCGTCCATAAGTCCGCCCGCACCGTAACAGAGCTTTTCTTTTAGAGGTACTCTGTCCGCAGGGCGAATGTCGCTTGTAGCGACGGTTGAATCATGTTTTTTCATAATCTTCCCTTATTCTTCCTTTATAGAGATATTAAATATATATTATCATAAATAGAAGGGCTTTGCCAATATTAAAATTATGGAAAAGCGGAATTTGTAAAAAATTGCGCCCGATATGAGCGCAATTTAATCTGTTGTTATGAAGTGTTTGTGATAATCAAGTGATAGCGGCGTGATTTTATGCTTTGCGCAATATAAAACTAACTATCTTAGTATGCGCAACTTACGGCGGCGGTCATAGCAAAGAGCAGTTGTATTTGGGAATCGCAAAAAGCGTACGATTGCGTTTCTGCCGTTTCAGTATCCGCACCGATAAGGTTGACGGACTGTTCAACTTCCGTTTCCATAGCGAAGTTCAAATTGCTTTTGCTGTCTATGGTGAGTACAACCGTTCCGTTCGTGTCCGTACGGTATACCGTCATATTGCGAGCCGCAAGTCTGTCGAGGGTAGCCTGTCTTGGATGGATAAACGTGTTGCCGTTTTTATTACAGCTAATAACGGCGTATTCGCATTTTATAGCGTCAAGGAATTTGTCGCTTGACGAGGTTTCGCTTCCGTGATGACCGACTTTCAGCACGTCGCAGTCAAGCTCGCCGTTGATTCTGCGGATAAAGGTCTGTTCGCTTCCCTTATCCTCGTTGCTGTCGCCAGTGAACACTACGCGGCGGTTGTTGTATTCGAGTATGCCGATAGGGGAGATAGCGTTCTTCTGGTGAGCGGTATTCAGCTTCGTGGTTGCATAATATTCTTCTGTCGGGCAGTAGAACGTAAGACGGTATGTGGTATCGGTGATGACGATGCTGTTCGTGCTTTCGTCCTTATCCATATTGATATGTATGGTGCAGTTCTCCTCGGTGAGCGCGGCGATGAAGAAACGCGCGTATGTCTGACTTGTAACAGTGTCCTCATCGGTGAACATAGCCACCTTTTCTTCGTCAAGTGCGGCGATTTGATTTTGAAGGGCAAGCGCCGCGTTGCTCGTTCCCGTCGGAGCGGCAAGCACGTTCGGCATATATATGTTTTCAATCTCGAAGTCGTAGATAATTTCATCCATATTATCCACGTGGTCCTCGTCGCAGTGCGTGAGCATAAGGTGATTTATCTTGCCGTCGGGGTTGAGGTCGTTGAGATATTTCTTTGTCTTGTTGAAGTCATATCCCGTGCTTTTGTTGCCGCAGTCAATCAGCATATCCGTTTTGTTTTCGTCGGGGAGTTGAATATAGATGCAGTCGCCTTGACCTACGTTGATGAAATGCACTCTAAGCTCGCCCTCGCCGAGTTCGAGAGAGGGCAGGTTGCTTGAACTGCCGCCATTTTGCGAACCGCCGTTTGGATTGGATGTGGTCGAGTCGTCATCCGAATCTCCGCCTTGAACGTTGTCCGTCGTGACGTCGCCGAATACGCCGTTTTTAATCTGATTCCACGTCTTTGGGAATGCGAAGTAAAGCACGCAAAGTACGATTGCAACGATAAGAACAATCGCAACTACTGCGATAATAAGTGATTTGCTCGAACGAGCGTGTTGTCCTGCCATAACGGTATACCCCTAATGTAGTATTGCGCTCACATTATACTATTTTTCGAGCATTTGCGCAACATAAGAATTAAGACCGCAATATTTTTCAAATTGGCGTATCGCTTAACCAAATATAGAGTTTATCGCTTGATTTTGTACAATAAACTCGCATATTTGCAGTATTATGTATGTCACACATAAAAGCCTGAAATTATCAAAGGCGTATTTTCTTACACTTATTTCTTGCGCCTTTTGAAATCGAAAAACAATTCCTGTATGGCTTCATCGTCGTCCTCTTCCAAGATTTGTTTCAGCTCCGACAAAAGATTTATATGGTCGGTTACCGCAGATAGTGCCGCTTGCTTTCTGTCTATGCGCCCAATATACATACTGGAATAGAGGTTGCAAACTTCCTGTTTCTCCACCGTAGCTTTCTTTTTTGTGCAAAGTCCGATATCACACCTATCAAACTGTTTATAGCCTTTTGTGTAATAGGGCTTATAAAATTTGCAACTGTAACAATGTTTGTTTTCTGACATATCTCACCTCTACTATCAATCATTTTAGAGATAATTATTATCTAAGTCAAATATTTTAGACTAATTTTATCTATGATTTAATTATGAACTTACAATTTGGCGAAAGATTAAAGTCTTTAAGAAAAGAGAAAGGATTGAGTCAATATAAAC
>CAMWIB010000033.1 GCA_947174215.1 uncultured Clostridia bacterium | reverse complement strand
TTGAACACTCCGTCCACGTTGACGGAAAAGCAATCGCGCCACTCTTCCGCAGTCATATCTATGAGCAATTTATCAGCAGAAACCCCCGAGTTGTTTACAAGAATATCAATCTTGCCAAAACGCTTTTTTGCGGCTTCTATCGCACTCAAAACACTGTTTCTGTCACGAACGTCGCACTTAATTGCAAGCACTCCGCCGAATTCCGCAAGCTCGTCTACAATTGCGTTTGCCCTCTCCTCATTTTTCAGATAAGTAAACGCCACGTTATACTTGCCCGCCGCAAGCCTTACGAGTGCCTCGCCTATTCCTCTGCTTCCGCCCGTGATAAAAATCGTCTTAGTCATAACTACCCTTTATTAGAGTTATCGCTCCGTCTTTATAAATATTGGCAGCGCTATCATTCTTTGATAACGCACCAACTCTCTTTGAATTAGTTTGTCGCAAGTACACTTTTGCAAGAACATTACGCGTTTTGCAAACGAATACCTTCAAATACTCCCTATGAAAAAGGGCGGAATACTCCGCCCCTCTACATAATCTATTTGATTATTCTTCCTCTTCTTCTTTATCCTTCTCACGCTCAAAGCCGATATAAGTGCTTTTCGCGTCCTTCTCGTCCTTGTTGAAGGTCTTGACGTTGACTACGTGAGTGTAGTTCTCGTCGTCGGTTGCAAAGAAGAACAGATTGTCGCCGATGAAGTCGAGCTTCAAGCCGTCAACCTTCATACCCTCTTCCATAATAGGCGTCTGGTTGTTGACCTTCTTGTTGTACGTTATCTTGTACAAGGTCTTTGCACCTGAGTTTGCCGTAACGTAAGCATAACCGTCCTTTACGTACCAGACCGTCTGAGAAGTGGTGGTGACTTGAAGCGGGTCTTCCGCGTTCTCGCCGTTATACCAGCAGTAAACGTTGTCCTTGTTGTACGCAAGCGCGCCCTCTGCATAGCCGAGCGGGAACAGCGTGGTAGAACCAATCGTGTTCAGGCACTTGTGCGTACCCTTGAAATCGTCAGCCTTAGCGCAGAACAAACCGTACGTCGTATCCTTGCTGTCAATATAATACGTCATCGTGTAGTAAAGCGTTGCCTTGCCGTCCGCTTCGACGAACATATCCTGCAAGGTATACTTGAATACCTTTTGAGGATTCAGTTCCGCACTCTCACCCGTTGCAAGGAAAGTATTCTGAGTTGCAAGCGTACGCTCGTTGGTTCCGTCGTACTTGACGGCTTTGAGCATATTGTAGTTCTTGTAGCTCTCCGTACCCGTAGCGTTCTGCGTATAGAAGATATCGTCGCATCCGTACTTCCATTTGACGGACGTTACGCCTGTTGCGAGGTCGCCCTTCTTGCTGTTATCCGTGCTGTCGGTACTCTTTTTCGTCTGCAAATCAGAGAAATCAAAATAGCTTATAGTGTTTGACGTGTAGTACAAAACGCGGGTCGGGAAGAAGAGATATTCCGCACTGCGCGAATTGATTACGCCAAGACGCTGAGTCACAGAACCGTCTATCTTCGTACGCATAAAGTCCGTATTCGTCGTGGAAGCTACGCCGTACTTGTCCTTGTCATAGTTGGGCGTGGCGTAATATATCCACTCGCCGAATATCGCAAAGCCTGTGCTTGACGACACGTTGAATATGCTCTTCGGAACGACGACCTTCGTCGTTTCGTTCTTCACGGTGCCATCTTCATTAAGCTCTGCACGAACGATGTTTTGAAGCGTGGGTTTGCCCCATTCATTATTCGCGTCACTGCCCTCGTAGCCGTTGATATAATACAGATATTTGCCCTGCTTTACGGCATATCCGCCATTGGACTCAACGGGTGCATTCGGCTCGCCGCCGCCAATACCGTCAAACTTGTAGGGATTGCACGCCACAAGACACGCCACGCATATCGTTACGAGCGCAAGCACTGCTATCAAACTGATAAGTTTCTTTCTCATACATTTCTCCATAGGGTTGCCCCTTTGTTTTGCTATATTGTTTGCTAAATATTGTTTATTTAAGCTTGTGTTTTATTGTCTGGTGCAACAATTTTAATGTGTACTTCGTCCAGTTGTTTTTGCGTTACCGTGGACGGCGCTCCCATAAGAATATCACGCGCATTTCTGTCCATCGGGAAGGTGATAATCTCTCTTATGCTCTGCTCGCCCGAAAGCAACATAACGATTCTATCCACACCGGGCGCGATTCCCGCGTGAGGAGGCGCACCAAACTTGAATGCGTTGTAAAGCGCGGAGAACTTCTGTTCTATCACTTCCTTGCCGTATCCGACAATCTCAAACGCACGTTCCATAATCGCAGGCTCGTGATTACGCACCGCACCCGAGCTAAGCTCCACGCCGTTGACAACGCTGTCGTACTGATACGCAAGTATGTCAATCGGATTCATAGTGTTGAGCGCTTCGAGTCCGCCCTGCGGCATAGAGAACGGGTTGTGGCAGAAGCCGAGGTTGCCCTCGTCGTCGTACTCGTACATCGGGAAGTCAACAATCCAGCAGAAGCGGAATGCGTTCTTTTCAATGAGGTCAAGCCCTACGCCCAACTCCGTACGAACGTAACCCGCCTGCTTTTCTACGCCCTTCTCCTCTGCAAGTATAGCAACAAATCCGCCCGCTTGCAAGTCAAGTCTTTCTTTGAGCTTATCGACGCCCTCGACGACAAACTTGGATATACCACCCACAGGCGCACCGTTTTCGTCCAGCTTGAACCAGTACATATTGCTTGCGCCATTCTGCTTCGCCTTTTCGGTAAGCGCGTCAATCCACTTTCTCGTTTCCGTAAAGCCGTTGACGGCAATAGCCTTGACCGTCTTACCTTCTTCAAAGAATGGCGCTTTGCCAACGAGTATATCCGTAACGTCCTTGACGAGCAACGGGTTGCGCAAATCGGGCTTATCCGAACCGTAGTCGCGCATTGCGTCGCGGTATGCTATGCGGCGGAACGGACCTTCGTCTACCTTGTAGCCCTTTGGTGCAAACTGCTTGAATACGCCGCTAAGCACCTGCTCCATAACCGCAAATACGTCCTCTTGCGTTGCGAAGCACATCTCGGTATCCAGCTGATAGAACTCGCCGGGGCTTCTGTCCGCACGCGCGTCCTCATCGCGGAAGCAAGGCGCAATCTGGAAATACTTGTCGAAACCCGAAGCCATAAGCAACTGCTTGTACTGTTGCGGGGCTTGCGGCAACGCATAGAAATGACCGGGATACAGTCTTGACGGCACGATATAATCTCTTGCGCCCTCGGGGGAGCTTGAAGTAAGTATCGGCGTCGTTATTTCAAGGAAGCCAAGCTCCGTCATCTTGTTGCGAAGCCAGCTTACCACCTTGGAGCGGAAAACTATCTTGTCCTTAACCTCGGGGTTACGCAAATCAAGGAAGCGGTATTTAAGTCTGACGTCCTCGCGTGATTGCGTAGAGGTTGCGACTTCGAAGGGAAGCTGTTCGTAGCACTTGCCAAGCACCTCGATAGTTTCAGGCTCAATCTCGATAAGTCCCGTAGGCATATCGGGATTGGGTGCGCTACGAAGTACCACCGTACCATCGACAGACACCGTGCTTTCACGCGGAATCGCGCGTATCTGCGCTTTTTTATCCTCGTCAGCGACGACTACCTGCGTATATCCGTAAAAATCTCTCAATACGAAGAAAATCACCGCGCCCAAGTCGCGTATACTGCTAAGCCAGCCGCACAGCTTGACTTTCTCGCCGACGTTGCTATCCCTTAGCTCGCCGCAGTTGTGTGTCCTCATTATCATATTTCTTTCTCCTCAGCTAAGTAATGCTTAGAGCAGCTTTATTCCGTTCTGCTCGCACTCCGATTTTATCTTCTCGTCCCAGAGTCCGACCTGTACTTCTCCGATATGCGCCTTTTGCAGAAGCAGCATACACATATTCGATTGTCCGATGCCGCCGCCGATAGTCAGCGGAAGCTCGCCATCTATCACTTGCCTGTGATACTCGTATTCGAGTCTGTCAGTAGTGCCTGCAATTTCAAGCTGACGTTTTAAGCTCTCGCCGTCCACTCTCACGCCCATGGAAGCAACCCATATGCTGTCGTCAAGCACTTCGTCATAAAAAATTATGTCACCGTTCAGAGTCCAGTCGTCATAGTCGGGCGCTCTGCCGTCGTGCGGTTTGCCGTCCGACAACGCACCGCCTATATTCATCAGAAACACCGTCCCGTATTCCTTAGCAAGGGCGCGTTCCCTCTCGTGGGAGTCAAGGCTCGGATATCTGTCAAGCGCGTCCTGCGACGTCACAAACGCGACTTCCTTTTTCAGAGTCAAATCTATAAGCGGGAAATGCGCCTTCGTTTCTGCAAGCGTTTCCACTATCGCCGCAACCACTCGCATAACCGCCATTTTGAGGAAATCCACGTTGCGCTGTCCGCGGCTTATCACCATCTCCCAGTCCCACTGGTCAACGTAAACGCTGTGCATATTGTCGCACTTGCCGTCACGGCAAATGGCGTTCATGTCCGTATAAATTCCCTCGCCGCTTCTGAAACCGTAGCGTTTGAGGGCGAGTCTTTTCCATTTCGCAAGCGAATGTACTATCTCCGCTTTCGCGCCGCCAAGTGCGGATACGTCAAATTCAACGGGTCTTTCTATGCCGCGCAGGTTGTCGTTTACCCCCGTACCGCTCATCAGGAAGAGCGGAGCGGATACTCTCTCAAAGCCGAAGTTTCTCACCAAATGCTTTTGAAACGTATCCTTGACAAACTTAATTGCCTTTTCCGTTTCGCGCGTGCTTAGCTTTGACTTATACCCCTTGGGAATAACCGTCATCTTTTTAACCTTGCCTTACATCAAATCGCCTGCGGTACGCGCATAAAGCTGTACGTCACGGATATTGCCGATGCCCGTCACGTACATAAGTATACGTTCAAGACCAAGACCGAAGCCGCTGTGAGGTACGCTACCGTACTTGCGCAAGTCAAGATATCCTTCGTAATCGGCAAGGTTCATACCTCTTTCTACCATAGCGGATTTAAGCTTATCGTAGTCCGCTTCACGCTCACTGCAACCGATAATCTCGCCGACGCCCGGCACGAGGAGGTCGGTTGCCGCGACCGTAAGACCGTCGTCGTTTTGCTTCATATAGAATGACTTTATCTTCTTCGGATAGTTGGTGACGAACACTGGCTTGTTGAAAACCTTTTCCGTAATATATCTCTCGTGTTCGGACTGCAAGTCAAGTCCCCACGCAACGGGGTACTGAAATTTTACGCCGCTGTTTTCAAGAATCTTTATAGCCTCGCCGTAGTCAAGCACGATGAAGTCACTATCCACAACGTGCTGCAATTTCTCGCGCAAACCTTCCTCGAACGCCTTTTCAAAGAACGCAAGCTCCTCGTCGCATTCGTCAAGCACCGCTTTGATGATGTACTTTATCATATCCGTCGCAATGCCGATAATATCGTCGAGCTTTGCAAACGCGACCTCAGGCTCAACCTGCCAGAACTCTGCCGCGTGTCTTGGCGTATTGCTGTTCTCCGCGCGGAAGGTAGGTCCAAACGTGTATATCTTGCCCATCGCCATTGCCGCGACCTCGCCTTCAAGCTGTCCGCTGACGGTAAGTCCCGCCTTACGCTTGAAGAAGTCGTTTGCGATATATTCCGCCTCGTCCTTTGCGGTCTTTGCGTCGGCATAGCCGTTTGTAGTCACGCGGAAAATCTCGCCCGCGCCCTCGCAGTCACTGCCCGTGATGATTGGCGTGTGAATATAGCAAAAATCTCTTTCTTGGAAAAAGCGATGTATCGCAAAGCTCAATTTGGAACGAACGCGAAGCATTGCGTTGAACGTATTCGTACGAACGCGCAGTTGCGGTATGGTACGCAAGAACTCCATCGTGTGATATTTCTTTTGAAGAGGATAATCCGCAGGGCAATCGCCAAGGAGGGAAACGCTCTCGGCATTAAGCTCGTACTCACCCTCTCTCATAGCCTTGACAACTACACCGTCCGCCGTAATCGCAACGCCGTTTTTCATAACGGGCGCGAGCGTTTCATCGTCAAACTTAGCTTTGTCGATAACGACTTGCAGATGTTTAAGCGACGTGCCGTCGTTTATTGCAAGGAACGCCATGCTCTTGCTGTTGCGCGCGGTGCGTACCCAACCTGCAACCGTTACGCTCTTGCCCTCATATGCTTGACCGTCTTTGAGAATTTGCGAGATATCGAGGTTTTTCATTTTCACACTCCGAGATATTGTTCAGAACATTACTGTTTCAGAATATCATTTATGTTTTATAATTATATATACATAAACTTTATTTGTAAAGCACTTTCGTGCGCACGCGTAAAATTCTTTACACAATCTTTTGTGTCTATGCTATGTCTATGAGGTAAATTTTCATATTTGTGAAGTTGCAAAAATAGAACAAACTTCTCAAAATCACGCACTCAAAACGCTTTGACACGGTATGACATCAATTAAATGCTCAATTCGTATCCAATTCGATTTTCTCAAAATCGCAACTTTATTTGCCGTTTATGACATATAAAATATACGATTTTGCAATTTTAATTAAAACCGACCTATACATCATAGCTTTTTACCCGTTCGACACATCTCGACATTTTTAGACAAAACTTACCTAACACCGCTAAGAATTCGCGCATATAATGTAACCTATGTATTATTTTGGAACAGACGGTATAAGAAACAAAGCGCAAGTCCTTCTTGACAACAATATCCCGTATATTCTGGGAGTCGCGCTCTCTGAAAAGGGAGGCAAGGTTATAGTAGCCCGCGACGTACGCACGCACTCCGAGGATATAGAAAAACAGCTTTGCAAGGGCCTGCTTGAAGGAAGCGCAACGATATGGCTCACGGGAGTTTTGCCTACTCCGGCGCTTGCGTATACCGCGTGCGAGGAGAATGCGGACTATGCGGTTATGATAACCGCCTCACACAACGCCCCCGAATTCAATGGACTGAAAGTATTTGCCAAGGGCGGCACGAAGCTCCCTCCCGAGGAAGAGCGCGCACTTGACGCAAGACTGCACGAAATAGCGAACGGTGCGATTTATGAACAGCGAGAAGAGATTGCCGCCGACACGCTTACCGACGACGAGCTGACGAGCGCGCTTTCAATCAAAATATCAAAGCAAAACCACCGCATACGCATAGTGGACGGCGCACAGTTTTTATACGCAAAGCACGTTCGCAATATGTTCCCGCGCCTCGACGGAATTAAGGTTCACCTCGACTGCGCGCACGGCTGTTTTGCCGAGCTTGCTAAGGACGTATTCACCGCTTTGGGTGCGACCGTTCGCGCCGAGAACGATACCCGCGACGGCAAATGCGTAAACGTGGACTGCGGCTCTACCCACCTCGACAAGTTCGTTCCGCTTGTGGATAAGGACGAGATTGGATTCGCCTTTGACGGCGACGGCGACAGAGTTCTTGCAGTAGTAAACGGCAAACCGTATGACGGCGACGCAATACTGCTCGCGCTCAGCACACTTTACCGCATACAGGGAAAGCTACGCAAAAAATTCGTCGTAGGCACTCATCTTACAAACTCGCGCCTTCAACGCGAGCTTGCCTTCCACAACACCGCCCTGTCGCGTGTAGACGTAGGAGATAAACATATACTTGACAGACTCAAACAATCAGGCTGTCTGCTCGGCGGCGAAAAGAGCGGACATATCCTTATGCTCGACCGCGCGAATACGGGTGACGGACTTATCACCGCCCTATCCCTACTTGAAGTCAAAAAGACAATTGGCAGTCTGCCGAAGTACACCCCCTATCCTATGCTCGAATTCAATCTGCACGCAGAAAACCCAACCGAATACGTAAACAGCGCGGAATTCACAAGACTCACCAAGCTTGCCGACAAGGAATACGGCAAAAAGGGCAGACTTATAGTCCGCCCCAGCGGCACAGAGCCGTACGTGCGCATAGCCTACGAATGTTTTTCACAAGATTACGAAAACATATTTGATAAAATAAAAAAGCTGTTCCTCGGCGCACAGGCAAATATGTAATGACACGGCAAACTTCGCCGTGTCATAATTTCACTACATGTCATAATTTCACCTATTATTGAGGAACAAGCCTTCACAATACACTTACCCCTACGGGACAGTCAATCCGCGCATTATATATGACTCGTGTGCGCCAAATCCACCAATAGCGTAATTAACATACTTATCCACTGCGAGTAGGCGCTAACAAAGTATAGTTACACTTAGAGGGCAAGGATAATCAATGGTTATCTATCTCCAATATGTCATCGGCTGATATACCCAAATAATTACATAATTTGGAAAGCGTGGACAGCGTAGGCTGAACTCTCCCCGAAATATATTGAGAAATCGTAGGCCTTGACACGCCGATTGCCTCCGCTATATCCTTCTTGGATTTGCCGGACATTTCGATTTCCTCTTTAAGATTCGCCGATATTTTTTCGTGGAGCGTCATACTCATATCCTCTCCTAAACCCGATTTGACTGATTGGATTTTATAGCCATATTAAGTATTGCCTAAATTATCAAATTTCGCTTGACAGTTAGGCGGCACCTAACATACAATATAGGTAGGCTTTAATCCTTATATTTTTTTACAAATCAAACAAGCCCATTCCAAGAGAGATTCCATTCGGAACAGCTTCACAAATTAGCACACATAACCATGCTTTTGTTTCCTTTTTTTCTCTATAAAAGAAATACGGCGTTTATAATAAACGTCGTATTTCTATATTTTGCAGTATTATTGTTTAATTTTTTTCTACACTTTATAAATCACTTATTTAACAGAAACCACACTTAAAGTGCAACTTGGCGCACTATCAACCCATCTTTTCGACAATAGCGCCGTCCTTCGTATCCTTGACAACGTAGCCGAGCGCGGTAATCTTCGCTCTTATTTCGTCGGCTTTTGCCCAGTCCTTATTCTTCTTAGCTTCGGCACGGGCGGCTACAAGCTCCGCAACCTCGCTTGGGATATTCTGCGATTCCTGCTTATTCTTGTTCTCGTACGCCGCTATAACGTCAGACGGATTAGCCTTGAAAAGCCCAAGCAAGCCGTAGGTTTCCCTCACCTGTCTTGCGTCGCTTACTGCGGTTTTGTCACCCGCCGTGAGCTTTGCCCTTATACTCTTGAATATCGCAAACAGGTCGGCGAGCGATTTTGCTACGTTGAAGTCGTCGTCCATTGCGCGATTGAAGCTATCGTCAATTTCCTTACTTCCGCCGTCGCACGTTAGTCCGCTCTTATCAACCTCGTCAATCACCTTGTAGAAGTTGTACATATGCTTATCCGCGTCGGGGAAAAGCGTAGGCGTGACGTTTATGTCACCGCGGTAGTTTGTTTGAAGCAAGGCATATTTGACGGTTTCCGCGCTGTACTCGTTCAGCAAATCTTCAAGCAGCAAGCTGTTGCCAAGCGACTTACTCATCTTCTGACCGTTGACCTTGATGAGTCCG
>CAMWIB010000032.1 GCA_947174215.1 uncultured Clostridia bacterium | reverse complement strand
GTTGAACTGTTCTTCTACGGGTTGCTCGTCGTGCTGTTCTGCAACGTCCTCGGTAAGAACTGCTTCATCCTCAACAGGCTGTTCAGAAGGCAATTCCTCTTGAACGGGCGCTTCGGTCTTGGCATTGTTGTTGCCTTTACCCTTTTTCTTCTTGCCCTTCTTTTTCTTGCCCGACTTCTGCTCGTTTACTTGAACAGGCTCTTCTGCAACTTCGTTTGTAGACTCTTCGCTTACCGCTTCCTCCGTCACAGGTTCTTCCGCAACAGGCTCTTCGCTTGTATGCTCGTCAACGTTTTCAGCAGACTCTTCAACAAGCTGTTCTTCAAGCGACATCTCCTCAACCTTGGACTCTTCCTCGACGAATTCGGGAAGCGTTTCGGTAAACTCGGACATTTCGTTGAATTCTGCGTTCTCAACCGGGAATTCAACATTCTCCTGTGCGGGTTCTTCTGTGAATTGTTCTTCCTCTACGGTTTCCTCCGCGGGGAGTTCCTCTGAGGTAGGTTCTTCCGTGAGTTCATCCATAACAGGCTCTTCCGTTTCAAGCGGAGTTTCCTCGGTTGCTTGCTCGCCCTCGTTTGCAACGTTTTCAAGGCTTGCAAGGTCGCTTTCATCGATATACTCGTCCTCGATTCTGTTATCCTCTTCCTCTACGGGAGCTTCTTCAACAGGAGTTTCCTCGACCGCGGTTTCTTCAACGGGATTTTCTTCGACGGGGGTTTCCTCTACGAAGTCGTCCGTCGCGTCAACTACGATATCGTCCTCGGGGAGAATTTCCGCAACTTCTACGGAATCGTTTTCTTCCGCAGCGTTCAGCTCGTCCTGAACCAAGGATTCCTCTTCGTGAGATTCCTCGTTTTCAGCAACACTTTCTTCTGCGTGACTTTCGTCCGCATTCTCGCTTTCCGAATCGCCTTCTTCTGCGAGGCTTTCAGTATTCTCGCTCTCGGTTTTGATTTCTTCCTCTGCCAATTGCTCGTCCGCGGGTTGTTCGTTTAATTGCTGTTCGTCGGATGCGACGTTTTCTACTGCGATATTCTCACTCTCGTCAAGCGCGATTTCGTCAGCAAGCATTGCCTCTTCCAACATCAACTGCTTTTTCTCTTTTCTGGTGAGAGCAACGACGTTGCCGGTCGCGTAGTCCTCTTCCTTTTGCGCCGCAACGAAGCTGAGGAAGTAGAATATCATAACCAAGCCTGCAAACAGTGCAAGCATATCACGCAAGGAATACAAGGGGAAGAAAAGTCTTTGATAAGACATATCCGTCTTATACTGTTGTACGCTCTGCAAATCGGTAAGACCGAATGATGACGGATACGCTCCCGTGCCGAGGTTGTCGCCGATAAGCGTAGAACCCATCATCGTACCTTGTACGGTTGCAAGATACTCTGCGCGCTCGAAGCTTGCGAAGTGCTTTGCCGCCGCCCACTTATAACCGTCAATGGGCTTGCCGGTTCTATTATCATAGGTTATCTGGTCAAACTCAATCTCGCTCTCATAGAACTCCCAGATGGGCTTGATTGCCGACGACTGGTATGAATAGAAGCCCTTGATGAGGTTCATAAGAATGCCGTTGATGTCAAGGTGGAGCTTACCCGTCGTATTGTTGATGAGAGGAATTTTGATACCCGAAATATTCAAGCCCTTGTAGCTCACACCGTTGAAGTCCATATCTTTGAGGAAAAGACCGAGTACGGTGTTGATGATTCCGCCTGAAATATCAATACCGAATTTATCGAGCAAGTTGTTAAGTCCTACGTTGAGGAACTCGCTGACTGCGTCAAAGTCAAACGTGTAAGCACCCGTTACAGGGTCGATAAGGTTGTAATCCAAATCTATTTCGATAAGGATATTCTTTTCAGGGTCAGTACCCATACCGCCGTTTCCGTCATCGGTGAACAACGCGATGTACAGGTGGTCTTGCTCTCTGCCGAAAGCGTCCTTTGCCTTGTACGCGGCGGTGATATAAATATCATTGATATCCTCGTCCACTCTATTGGCAACGGTCTTGACGTAGTCGATAACAGTATCCATAGTGCCGTCAAGATTGTCCTTTATGAACATGCCGAGCAAGTTTCTGAGGCTCATACCTTCGTTAAGCTGTGTGAACAGCTTGCCGAGCGTCGTACTCAAAAAGCTGCTGAGTATGCCATCTATCGCCAAACCGTCACTGCCTAAAACCGTATCTATATTTTTGAGCAAGTAGTCAAACAGAGAGTTGTCACCGAGCAAATCGGCAACCTTTGCAAGAAGGTCTTCAAGCTCGCTACGCGTGAGAGAGAATCTTTCCTCATTTCTCTCCTCTTGCTTGTAAAGCGCGGAAAGCCACGGGTCACAAGCGGGGTTGCCGTTTTCGTCGAGCGTGCGTCCTTCGTAATAATCCTTACGGGCTTGCAATGCGTTTTGGAACATTTCTGAATAGTACTCGGCGTATTGCTCCGCAGTAGCGTATTCGTCGCCGTTCTCAATAGCGTTCTTTGCAAGGTAGTAATCTTCAAGAATTTCAACTACGTTTTCTATGCTGTACACCCAACCGTCGGCAAGCAAGCCGCTGTTGTTGTACATACCCTTGCCGTAAATGCCGTCCGTAGGATGATACGAGGCGCTCGTCTTTGACGGGTCGCTCTTATTCAGATTCCACTGCCACGAAGTCGGCATAAGGTCCTTGGCATACCATTCGTAGATGGCTTCCTTAGTGCTGCTCATCGTTTTGTAAACGTAGAAGTAATGCGAATATACTTTGCCGTTTATAACGAGTTCGCCGTTAGAGTTCGGGGCAAGACGAACAAGCTGCGCTTTGTCGTTTTCCTTTTTGCCGTCGCCCGTCATCATATTCTTGCCTTCGGAATTGTCGCAGGCAAGCTTGGGGAAGCCCGTCTTTTCATCTCTTACGAAGCTGATATCTACGCCTTCGATACCGTCGTCCGAGATGATGTTTCCATACGTAACAGGCTTGTTGCCGATATTACCTGCCGTACCCTCTCTTTCGACGCCTTCCATACCCACGTTGTAAACCTTTTCAAGAAGCTCCGTAGTCTGGTTGAGGACTGCGGTCATATTCTTGTCCTGACTTATCTTCGAGGATATCGTGCGGTAGTACGACAACTGCGTTTTGTAATCGGCAACCGTAACTCCGCTCGGCGCGCTCTCGGAAATCTCGTTTACCTTCGCGCTCAGCACTCCGTCCATTGCGAACATTCCGCCCAGCATCACCACCAAGCATAGCGCAACTACGGATAGCGCTCTCGTGCGGCGGCTCTTGATTGCCTTTCCGAGTATCGCGTGGATAATCGTAATCAGCATCCAGACGCCGAACGCCAGATAGACGCCGAACAACGCAGGCGAGGTGAACAAAATTTCCATAGAATGGAAGAACCCAAGCTGCGTCGTGAAATCGCTCGTACCCGTGAACGGGTCGTTGCCGATGAACTTGATTGCGGCGAGGAATACCGCGGCGAAGAACAGCGGGAAGCCCAAACAATAGAATACGATTTTGAGCGTACGGTACTGTTTGACCTTTTTTAACTGTCTGTCTTGACTCATAACTCTCTCCTTCTTTGCACACACGTATACGCGCGTGTGCGTACCCTTACATAGTATCTATAATATTATCACATTATACTTTATTTTTCAATATAAAATTTAATGCAAATTACAACTTATTTTTACAAATTTTTCAAATTTTGCCATTTCCGCCCTAAAATTGCCTAAGCTCGCCCAAAATCCGTCCTCCCCTAAGATATTTTTTTGCCATATATCAAAAAATATTTGCCCCTTAATGCAAATTTTTAGTATTATAAAAGTGAAGATAATCAAGGAGGCATATATGTCATACATCAGTGAAGTTATCGCTTATACCGAACAAAAGAACGCTGACCAGAAAGAATTCTTGCAGACGGTGAAGGAAGTCCTCGGCTCTCTCGCTCCCGCCGTGGAGGAGAACGAAGCGCTTTATCGCAAATACTGCATACTCGAAAGAATCGTTGAGCCAGACAGACAGATAATGTTCCGCGTACCGTGGATGGACGATAATGGCGTATATCACGTAAACCGCGGCTACCGCGTGCAGTTCAACAGCGCAATCGGTCCGTATAAAGGAGGTCTGCGTTTTCAGCCGAACGTAAACCTTTCTATCATCAAATTTCTCGCGTTTGAGCAGACCTTCAAAAACTCGCTCACCACTCTGCCTATGGGCGGCGGCAAGGGCGGAAGCGACTTCGACCCGCGCGGAAAGAGCGACGACGAAATTATGCGCTTTTGCCAATCCTTTATGAACGAGCTTTACCGTCATATCGGCGCGGATATCGACGTTCCCGCAGGCGATATGGGCGTAGGAGGCAGAGAGATTGGCTATCTCTTCGGTCAATACAAGAAAATACGCAACGGCTTTGAAAACGGAGTGCTTACCGGCAAGGGCTTGTCCTACGGCGGAAGCCTTATCCGTCCCGAGGCTACGGGCTACGGCGCAGCGTACTTCCTCGAAGAAATTATGAAGCACCAAAACGATACGATTGAGGGCAAGACCTTCTGTCTGTCGGGCTACGGCAACGTGGCGTGGGGTGCGGCAAAGAAGATATCCGAGCTTGGCGGAAAGGTACTCACCATATCGGGAAGCGACGGCTACGTCTACGACAAGGACGGAATCAGCGGCGAGAAGGTCGACTTCATGGAAAAGATGCTCTCCCTCAACTCACAGGGACAGAGTGCGCTCAAAGCTTACGTCGATAAATTTGGCGGAACATTCCACAAAGGCAAAAAGCCATGGGGCAACGTCAAGGCGGACGTGTATATGCCCTGCGCAACGCAGAACGAAATCAATATCGACGACGCAAAGAAATCCGTCGAGCGCGGCGTAAAATATCTTTGCGAGGTTTCAAATATGCCAACCTCTAACGAAGCGCTTGACTACTTCTTGCAAAGCGGCGTAATCGTAGCTCCCTCAAAGGCGGCAAACGCGGGCGGCGTAGCGGTCAGCGGACTTGAAATGTCACAAAACAGTCAGCGCCTCAGCTGGTCGTCCGAGAAGGTAGACGAAATGCTTAAAGGAATTATGCAAAGCATTCACGAGAATATCGTTCAGACTCTTGACTATTATCACCTTCCCTACAACCTCATTCAGGGCGCGAACCTCGCGGGCTTCAAGAAGGTTGCGGACGCAATGCTCGCACAAGGCGTATATTAAAATTTAACAAAAAATTTACAAACGACCGCTACGACTTCCGTCAAAGCGGTCGTTTTCTTTTACCGCAGAATAAGCAGTTCTTTTGTCGATTTTGTGCGAATAAAGACTTTATTTTGTCATTTCAGCTTATAAACATCACGGTATGTCAATAATGTCGACTGTGAAAATAGATGAACTTACAAACGCATTAAAGCAAACATTTATAGATAGCGACGACCTCAAATGCCGTGAACTCACCGTTGCAGGAAAGCGTTGCCTTCTTTCCTATATCGACGGAGGAACGGACAAACTTTTGCTGGAACAGGACGTAATCCGACCGTTGAGCAAAGCAATGAGCTTAGAGCCGCCCTACCTCGACTCGCTCACTGAGGCGGTGCTTTACTCAGAGGAAATAACGGTACTCCCTCTATCCAACAGCGCAGGCGCTATCGCCGACGGCGACGTGGCGTTCTTTATTGAGGACGATGACAGCACCTACGTCTTTTCCTTGCGCAAGCCCGAAAAACGTTCCGTTACGGAACCCCCGACGTCAAGCGTACTCAAAGGTCCGCGCGAGGGCTTTATAGAGGAATTAAAAACCAATCTGTCGCTTATCCGCCGCCGCCTGAAAACTCCCGACCTATCCGTCAAGTTCTTTCAGGTGGGCAGATATTCTACGACGACCGTCGCAGTTCTGCACGTACACGGAATCGCGGACAAGCACATAGTTGACGAGATATGCGACAAGATTAGCCGTATAGACGTAGACGGCGTGATTGACAGCGCGTATATAACGTCCTTTATACAGTCCAAAAAGAACTCGTTTTTCCTGCAAGCGGGTACGACCGAAAAGCCGGACGTTGCCGAGGCAAAGCTACTTGAAGGGCGTATCGTCATACTCGTAGACGGCTCGCCTATCGCAATAACTCTGCCGTATCTCGTATTCGAGGACGTTCAGGACGGCTACGACTATTACTCGGGCGACTGGCGCGCGTCGATGATAAGGCTGTTCAGAATAATGGGCGCACTTCTCACAATATTTCTGCCCGGTGCGTATATCGCGCTACAAACCTATCACTTCCAGCTACTTCCGCTGAAATTCCTAATGACGCTTATGGCGGCAACGACGGGAATACCCTTCCCGCCCGCGCTCGAAATGCTGCTCGTACTCGTCTTATTCGAGATTCTCAACCAAGCGTCAATACGAATGCCTCGCTACCTCGGTATATCCCTGTCCGTCGTCGGCGCAATCGTACTCGGCGATACGGCGGTCAAGTCGGGACTCATATCCTCGCCGTCCGTACTCGTAATTGCGCTTTCGGCAATAGGTATATTCTGCGTACCCGACCAAGTTGGAACGTTGTCTATACTAAGACTTATTTTCCTGTGCATAAGCGCGGTGACGGGCTTCGTGGGTATGATTATCCTCGCGCTCGTAATAGTGGCGTATCTCGCGGGACTTGAAAACTTCGGCACACCCTACCTCGCACCGTACGCACCGCGTATCAACCCAGATTTGCAAGATGGAATGCTTAAAAGCGGCAACTCGTCTATGGAACGAAGACCCTACTCCATTCCCACTGTCAACCGCACGCGCATAAAGAAGAACGCGCGCCCATAACGATTATGAAACATACAACGATACAACACGGTCTTTACAAAAATCTCCCCGACGGCACAGTATACAACAGTCAAGCCGCAACGCTTATATTTGCGCTCGGTGTGGCGTTTAAGGTATCCGCCGCCCCGGGGATTCTCTCCGAATACTACGGTTCGTCCACGCTATGGGCGTATATGCTGCTATCCTTCTTCGACCTCATCTCGCTATGCGCGGTGTTTGCGTTCGTGCGTATGCGCGGCGACGGACTTCTGCGCACGACGGGTAGCAAGCTGTACAAACTATGTTGCGGCGCGGCGGCGATATGGTTTATCGCAAAGGGTACGTTCTATTTCTGCTACTGCTCGTCCTATCTCACTCACGAGCTGTTCGCGGGCGTAGAACCGTCCATATTCTACCTTCTCCTGCTCGCGCCCATAACCTATATGGGTATAAAGGGGGCGCGCTCAATCTCGCGTACGTGCGAGATATTCGTGCCGCTGTTCTTTGCCCTAATTTTATTCAACCTCGTTTTCCTTGAAACGGATTTGGATATAGGACGCAATCTTCCGATATTCGCGGTAGAACCAAAGAATTTCTTCTCTGAGCTGTTCCACTACGGCGTATGGCTCGGCGACGCCGTTCCGTTTGCGTTCTTACGCATAAAAAACAAACGTATGCCCTATCTCTCGGTGGGCGTTGCAATCACGTATGCACTCATAAACATAGTGGTATTCCTCGGCGTAGCAATCTACGGAGAAGCGCTAAAAACGGTATCCGACCTGCTCATCCATATAGCTATATTCAATCAGCTCTCAATGGATATAGGGCGTGTCGAATGGACGAATCTGTTTGCTGTCGTTGCAATGTCAATACTCTCACTGTCTTTCATATTCTTTGGTTGCACAGCGGCAAGTGACCGCGCAATAGGCTTCACTCTGCCCGCGCGAATTATTTATCCAATCGTGGTGGCAGTCGTATCCCTTGCGACGCGCTCAACGCAGATAATTTCCCAATTCTCAATCGGGTGGATAGGCTTCGTTATGTTTGCTTTCGCGCTTGTCATTCCGCTTACGATGCTTGGAAACCTTATGTACACCAAACACAAGCTTGCGGGAATTTACAAATGCCTTGACGACGAATATATGCCACATCCCCCGCTACGTCCGTCCGCGCCCGACAGCCTTGCGGACAATATTCTCGTGGGAATGAAGGAGGAGGCGGAAGCCACGCAGACCGTTATGCAAAACGGAATGTTGCAACCAAATACGGATGACGCTTAGCGTCTTTGAATCTTGTGTCTTCCAACCAATATCGTTTGTCTTGAAGGACGCTTCGCGTCTTCGGGCATTATGTGGCTTACCGACCTATGGATAACAGAATATACCAAAAACAAAACCCGTTTGAAGCCTCAATTATTTTGGAGGGCACTTCGTGTCATTGATTCTTGTGTCTTCCATCGAATAACAGATTGGAGAAATATCAATGAAAAAGATAAAGCTATCATCATACTTTCTTCGCACGAAATGGTTTGTGATACTCGTAATTGCAATCGTGCTTATCATCTTCGGGCGCACCGTAGACAGTCCCGCGCTCACCAAAACCGCTATCGTGCTTGGTTGCGGAATAGACTATTCGAAGGAGCAAAGCGAATTTATCGTCACGACTCAATCTATAAATATGGCTTCGTCGTCAATGGAATCGAGCGGACAAACCACGTATGAAACATACACCTGCAACGGCAAAACCATATCCTCCGCATTAGACGATATTTCACGCAAAATGGGTTTAACGATGTCACTTTCGCACTGTAACGTGCTGTTTGTGTCAGATTCCGCATTAGAGCTTGATATACTGCAACTCATTCATCCGCTGACGAGAATGTACGCTCTGCCGGAACACGCAGTCGTCGTGACGGCAGACAGAAGTCCTAAGGATATGCTCGCGCTACAAATCGGTACGACGGTAAGCTCGCCATATTATTTACAGCTTGCACTCACCAATAAGGAAGGCACGGACGCAATGATACGCACCACCATAAAAGACCTTATGGCGCGTACGCTGTCGCGCAGTAAGGCTACGGCTATCCCCTACGTCACCGCCACTCTTATGACCGACCAACCTGCGGACTCGACCACTCGCTATGAGGAAAGGTACGAGCTTGACTTAAAGCAGGCGCTCGTATTCAACAAGACCGACACGCATATTTTAGATAAAAAGCCGTCCGAGGTGCTTGCGCTTTATATCTCGCAATCAGCATACGGAGCCGTGAATTACGTGTTCGAGGACGGCGGCACTGTGGATTTTAGCATACTTGAAAAAAGCGTGGATACCAAGGCTAAGGGCAGAAATATAGAAGCGACTATCGAACTCACCGTCGAGCTTCTCGACGTGCAGTTTATTCAAACGGATAAGGTACTGACTGGTGCGGACGAGGTTATCCTACGCGCCGCGGAGAATCTTGGGAAGGAGCTTTCCGAAAGACTCGTCGAACTTTTTGAGCTGTCAAAGGAGCTTAATATAGATTTTCTCGGATTGCAGGCAAAGGCGTATCAATCCGTCGGACGACATCTTGAAGAAGACTGTCTGAAAACACTCTCCTTCCACCCAACAGTCAAGCTCTCCGTCAAGGAAACGTCATAATGCGTAGCAACACTGCTTTGCAAACCGCACAAATAGAATAATATGCGGTGACAAATCTTTGCGAGCGGCGCGAACAAATTTAATAA
>CAMWIB010000031.1 GCA_947174215.1 uncultured Clostridia bacterium | reverse complement strand
CCGTATAGTATATTTGATTATTATTAAAATTTATGAACTTATAGATTGGTAATCTACTTATAGGCGATGGACAATTATGACGATATGCTTGCTACGCTATCAGCCGTAAATCATATCGAGAAGCTCGCCTGCGCCCAAATCTCTATCACAGTCGATAGCCAAAAAATAGTCATACGTGCCGTCGGTGAAATAAATCAGCGTACCGTAAAAAAGCATTTCGTTACAATCTTCTTTGTTATATTTCAGGTCATACCCTCTCCACTTTTGCTCATCATCCAAATCAAAATAGTGTTCGTATTCTTCAAGAATATGCGTCTTTGGAATAATCACCAACTCAACAAATATAACGTTTTCATCAAAAATTGAATACACAATTTTTGCACCTGCAAAGGAACTGTCTGTTTGAGAGGAAATAGAATTATAGGTTGTACCGCCAAATTCTATATTAGGATAATACGCATCAATATTATATTTGGTTTTGAAAACAGAAATATCTTCCTCTATATTATAATCAATATTAACTCTTTCACAATAAGTCGGTTCGCTATTCTGCGGCGAATCCGCCTTCGTCAGCGTGAGAGGTAAAACCGTACAAAGTACTACCGCAATCACACAAACGGCTATACTCAAAGCATATTGCGGCTTAAAACGTTTTTTAGGGCGTTTTTCAGGTTGCGGCTTTTCGTTGAGCTTTTTGAATGCAATATCCATATCCGGCTGAGTGGATTTTGCATAGTTTTGCAATATTTCATCTAATTCCTTATTGTCCATATATTCCTCTTTATTAAGCTATATGTACAGCTTCCGCATCGTTTAACGTTCCGTACTTATTTACCACATATATATTTGGAACGGCATCCATTCCCGTTGCTACTTTAATATAAATCTCCATCCTAATCATTTTGCCGTTCCCATCGAAATAGCTCACTTTTTCATAACCATACGCAATAGCAATATGATTGCCCTCTGACAATTTCTTTTCCATTGTAACTGCATTCCCGCTATCTGTTACCTTTGTAAAATTATATCCAAGCAAATACAATGAAATAGGATTGCCATTTTGAAACTGCACCTTCACCTTCTCCAAGTCAAGCGAACCATTCGTCATTACGTTGCTAAATGAAATGGACTGATTTTTAGACTGTACGTACGATGACAAACCGTTTTTATACTGCGCTTGCGTACTTCCAGCACTCGTCACATTTGTCTGCATCCTTTGATACAAATCCTCTATAACTGCTTGCTTTTTAGCACCGTAATAGCCCATTGGGAAGTAAATATAAATGTTATTCCTCAACATACCCGCATCATAATCTGGTATCAAATTATTAAAAAATCTGTCGTAATAACCTATAATATTAGCTCCCGCTACATTTGCACAGGTATTTTGCAAAGCGCCATTGCAGTTATAGTAGTCTGGGAACGAAGGATTTATTGAATATGATTCCGTCGTTTTGGTCGCATATGAGAAACTTTCCGTTTCATTAGTAAAGATGCCTGAACCCGCATAGTATATTTCGCTCGCTTCGTACGCATACGCAACAGTTGGCATACTTACGCTCAACGAAAGCACGGCGATTAAGACCACCGCTATCAGCACGACGGTAAATAGTGCTATTTGTTTGTTGTTAAGACTTCTTTTCATTTGTTTGTTCTCCTTTGAAATGTTCTATAACTATAAACAAATTAGCCATTGCTTTTTTCCCAAATATTTTTAGATAATTCTCTTTTTAATTTTTCTTCCGCTTCGAGCTTCTTTCTCCCAACGTCAGATTTAGACATTTTCAGCTCTTTTGCAATCTGCTCAATACCTTTGTCCTCGAACAGTCTAAGCTGCATTATAATACGCTCGGTGGGAGTCAGCCTCTTAAACGCCTGCTCTACCGCGAGTCTGCTTTCCAAATCTAAAATCTCATTATTGTAAGAGGACGGAATATTGCTAAAATCAACGTACTCAATCACGTATTCCTTTTCGCCGTGAATCTGCCTATACCTGTTTATAGCCCTGTTCGTCATAACCTTGCATATATAGCTATATCCGTTTTTGAAATATGAAAAACCATCCGCGATATCGTAGATATCCGCCCAAAAATCTTGAAATAAATCCTCTGCGTCTTCCTTCTTTTTCAGATATTTAAGCGCTATAAACCATAGCGAGTGTCCCGCCAAATCGCGCAGTATGACTATGGCATTATTATCCCGATTCTTAATAGCCAACAAGCTATTATTTATCTCAATTTTCTCTTGTTTTTCCATTTCTCTATAATTTCGGATGTTATTAAATAAATTATATTTATTAAATATTCATATGTCAAACAAGTAAAATGCAGTAAAATACAAAAATAGCAATTATCAAAAATGTCACCTCTCTTTTAAGGTGACATTTTAATCGCGTTCAACGCAAATCGCATGGTAGCTCGATTTTATAGGGTGTGTAGAAGTTTAACATAATCACTTAATGACAGTGCCTCGCCGCGAACGAGCGGGGCAAAGCCTGCGGCGGCTATCTTCTCGGTGGCGGATTGCTTGTCCATATTAAAGGCTACGCTTATGTTGTTGGCGAGCGTTTTACGGCGCATCGCAAATGCGGCGCGTATAAGTTTGCGAAGCTCAACCATATTCTCTCCCGCGAGCTTATTTCTGTCCACGTCGATACGCACCACCGCGCTGTCCACGTTCGGCACGGGATAGAACATCTTTCTGTTTACCTTTCGCGTTATGCACGCCTCGCCGCAGGTTTCTATTGCAAGCGTGATTGCGGCGTAATCCGCGGTGTTCGGCTTAGCAACGAATCTGTCCGCCACTTCCTGCTGAACCATAACAGTAAGACTCTTGACGTCAAGGTCGCTTTCCAAGAAGCGCATGACAAGCGGAGTTGTGATGTAGTACGGAAGATTTGCAACAACCTTGAAACTATCACCCGCGATAGCGCGAACCTCGTCATCGGACATACGCAGAATATCGCGGAAAATAACTTCCACGTTATCTACGCCCTGCAAGGATATTTCAAGCACCTTCTGCACGTTTTTGTCAACCTCAAATGATACGACCCTTTTTGCCACTGCCGCAAGCGCACGCGTAAGCGTACCGCCGCCCGTTCCAATCTCAACGACTACGTCGTCAGCGGTCACCCCGCTATCCGCAACTATCGCGTCAAGCAGGTTTTTGTCGGAGATAAAGTTCTGCCCAAGCGCCTTATTGAACTTAAAGCCCGTATCCGTAATTATATTTTTCAAAGTCGGCGTATCCATATTCCACCTATTGTCATGTCACTTGTTCAATTATTATTCCACTTATTATCTTCTGTATAATTCCCAAATTTTTCCTGTATACGCTTCGCGTATTCGCACAAACTACAACTGTACCAAAGACAACAATCGGGAGTACGAATGAAAACGGAAGTTATGGGGGAATCCCTGACTTCCGTTTCACTTTACATAGCTTGCTCTGCTTGCCTGCTATATCTCGCTATACGTTGAAATGAAGTCATACTCAATACTCGGTGTTTTCGTCAATGATTTCGCGCACGCGGAATTTCGCTCCCGTGCTTTTCACAACCTTCTCGCACTTTTCAATCTCTTCGCGCCCGATGACGTCCACGACGCTCATAGTCGTATCTATACCTGCCGCTACGCAATCCCTCGTGAACTGCAACATCGCCTCGAACGCACCCGCACCAAACCTGCTATGGCAAATCTTGTCATATCCTTCCACCGTTGAAGCGTTGAGCGAAATTGACACGCAGTCGATATACGGTGCAATGAGTTTTGCCACGTCCTTCCCATCGTTCACAAGATTGCCAAGACCGTTTGTATTCAGTCTTGTTTTGCAACCTTTCTCTTTGAGGTATGCGGCAATCTTTAAGAGCATTTCAAGATTGCAGGTAGGCTCGCCGAAGCCGCAGAATACGGCTTCCTTGTATTTGGAAAGCGTAAACTTTGAAAGTTGGTTCATAAGCTCGTCCAAAGCGGGTTCTTTTGTAAGCCACAATCTGTTCCCGCTGACGCCTTCCTTGAAATGCCTTAAACAAAACTCACAGTTATTCGGACAGCGATTGGTAAGATTGAAATACAAGCTGTCGCCAAATTCATATACGTATACGTTTTCCATAATTCACCTAAATCAAGTCTATTAAACCATTGCTGTATGATTTGCAGTAAATCACGCAAAATCAGCAGTTTATCTTTTAGTTCATACGCGTAAACAGTCGTTTTGCGTTGTTTGTGGTTATTTCTTCAAGCTCCGTACGGCCTATATTCAGCACTTCCGCCGCCTTGTCTGCTACAAGCGAAATATACTCGGGTACGTTAGTCTTTCCGCGATGCGGGACGGGGGTCATATACGGGCAGTCCGTTTCAAAAAGCAATCTGTCAAGCGGAACGGCTTTCATTGCTTCAAGATTATGCTTTGCGTTGTTGAACGTGATTGCACCGCCGAACGCAAAGTACGCGTCAAGCGAACCGAATATCTTGACAAACTCGCTCGAACCCGAATAGCAGTGCAACAGCAAGCCGTTGTTCAGGTATCTTCTGCTTCCAAACAGTATCTGCTTAGCGTCCTCGTACGCCTCGCGTACGTGCAGAACTATTGGAAGTCCGAGAGTGTCGGCAAGCTCTATCTGCTCCCTGAACGCGCCCTTCTGTATGGCGCGGGGACTCAAATCGTAATGATAGTCCAAGCCTATTTCACCTATCGCAACAACCTTTTTTGAGGACGAAAGCGAAGCAAGTCTTTCATACTTATCATAGTCCGCCGTAGTCGCGTCGTGCGGATGTATGCCTATCGCGGCGTACAGCTTTTCGTGCTTATCGGCAAGCTGAACTGCGACCTCGCTTGACGGCATATCGTAGCCGACGCATATCGCGCTTTCTATGCCGTGCGAAGAAAAGCCGTTTACAATCTCGTCCGCCATCGGCAAAAGCTTTTCGTCATTCAAATGGCAATGAGTATCAATAATCATACCGTATTCTTTCCCGATTTATTTATGTTCTTTGTTTGCTATCTTTTTTGTTTATACCTTTGATTCGTCGCTATGTTCTGGCACCCTTAACTTGGTTATTTTGACTCCCCAAAGATTGTAGGTATTGCTTTTATCTCACCGTGCTGCCGCTTGATACGGGCTTCTCGGGCGCGACGAGTACGACCTTTTCGCCGTCCTCCGTCTGCTCGCAGGCGCAGAGCAACATACCTTGACTCTCGATGCCGCGAAGCTTTGCAGGCTTCAAGTTGTACACGACGACCACACGCTTGCCGAGCATTTCCTCGGGGGTGTAGAACTTTGCAATACCGCTTACGATTGTGCGTACTTCCTCGCCGATTTTGACGGAGAATTTGAGGAGCTTATCCGCTTTCTCCACCTTTTCGGCAGTGATAATCTCGCCTACTCTTAACTGTATCTTTGCAAAATCGTCAATTGTAATCTCGTTTATATCAACCGTATTTTCCACTTTCTTATCCTCTTTTTTAGCTTGATTATTTTCCTGTTTCTTCTCCTGCTTTACTGCCACGGGCGCTTGCTCTACTTCGTCTTGCTTTGCGATTATACCCTTTTGAATGAGGCTCGCCTTGACCTTATCCGCGTCTAATCTTGCAAAGAGGTGCGCGGGATTGCTCTCAACCTTGACCTCTCCAAGCAAGCCAAACTTATCCAAGTCCTCGTACGCTCTAAGCTCGGCGCCGCAGTTCTCAACCGCGCGCTTTGCCGCGTTGGGCATAAACGGTTCAAGCAAGCTCGAACAAATCACGATTGTTTCCGTGAGGTTGTAAAGCACGGTGTGGAGCCTATCCTTCTTGCTCTCGTCCTTTGCGAGTACCCAAGGCATCGTTTCGTCGATATACTTATTTGCGCGGCGTATCGCGGTTACAATCTCGCCGAGTGCGTCCGCAACGTGGAAGTTATCGATATCCTCAAACACGCGCTTCTTCAAGCCGCATACCACGCTTTTAAGCTCCTCGTCCACAGGCTCGCAAACACCCATATCACGCACCTCGCCGCCGAAATACTTGTTACTCATAGCGACGGTACGCTGTACGAGGTTGCCGTAGACATTGACCAGCTCGCTGTTTATCACGTCTATCACCGAATCCCAGCTTATCGTTCCGTCATTTTCAAACGGCATCTGTCCGAGGAGGTAATATCTCACCGCGTCCACACCGAACTCGTTCACAAGGTCGTCCGCGTAAATGACGTTGCCCTTTGATTTTGACATCTTTCCGCCGTCCTGCAAAAGCCACGGATGTCCGTATATCTTCTTTGGAAGCGGAACTCCGAGAGCCATAAGGAATATCGGCCAGTATATTACGTGGAAACGCACGATATCCTTGCCAATAATATGCAAGTCCGCGGGCCACTCCTTACCGAACAGCTCACTGCCGTTTCCGTCGCAGTCGTAGCCTATACCCGTGATATAGTTGGTGAGCGCGTCAAGCCACACGTATACGACGTGCTTTTTGTCAAACGGCACGGGTACGCCCCAAGTGAAGGACGTACGCGACACGCACAAATCCTGCAAGCCGGGCTTCAAGAAGTTGTTGACCATCTCGTTCTTGCGGGATACGGGAGTGATAAACTCGGGATGCTCGTCATAGTACGCTTGAAGCTTATCACTGTACTTGCTCATAGCAAAGAAGTACGCCTCCTCCTCTGCCATCTGCACCTCGCGCCCGCAATCGGGGCATTTGCCGTCTACGAGCTGGCTATCCGTCCAGAAGGACTCGCACGGCGTGCAGTAGTGTCCCTTATACGAACCCTTGTATATATCGCCCTTCTTATAGAGCTTTTCAAAAATCTTCTGAACCTGCGCCTCGTGGTCCGCGTCGGTGGTACGCATAAACTTATCGTATGACGCGCCCATCATATCCCAGATACTCTTGACCTGCGCGGCGACCTCGTCTACAAACTGCTTCGGAGATTTATTTGCGGCACTTGCCTTCAACTCAATCTTCTCGCCGTGTTCGTCAGTACCGGTCATAAAATACACGTCGTAGCCCTGCATACGCTTCGCTCTTGCGATAAGGTCTGCAAGCACAATCTCATAGGTATTGCCGATGTGCGGCTTACCAGACGTGTACGTGATAGCGGTTGTAAGATAATACTTTTTCTTATCCATATTGACACCTCACACACTTCGTGTGTTTACTTTATTTGCTTTCTTGTAAACTTTTGCATCATATATATTTACTACATAATACTGTTTAGCTTATTATACATCTTTAATTCACTTTTGCAAATCAAAAGGCGGTGGCGTTTTCATAATTTGTAAATTCGACAAATATATTTCAATATGAATATCGTGTTCACCGCGCTCACGCTTATATCCATAGTAATGCTGACTATCGCCTCACCCGCGACTGCGTTTCCTACTATGCTACAAGGTGTGATGAATGCGATTACGCTGATATTCAAGCTCGCGGCAATCTACGCGGTGTGGCTTTCCGTACTCAAAATGATGCAGGCAACCGCGCTCGATAAAAAGCTATCCAAGCTATTGCGCCCACTGATAAAGCGATTATTCAAAAAGGAAAGCGAGGAAACCTACGGCTGGATTTCCATAAATCTCGCCGCAAATATGCTCGGTATGGGCGGAGTCGCAACCCCCGCAGGCATAAAGGCGATGCAGTCAATGTCGTTTGAAGGACAAACGGTTGCAAGCCCTAATATGATACTTCTGCTTATAATCAACGCAACGTCTATTCAGCTTATTCCAGCAACCGTCATTGCAATACGAGCAACCGCAGGCAGTGCGGACGCGTCGTCCATTTTTCTGCCGACGCTCATATCCACCGCCATATCTACGATAAGCGGCGTAATACTTTGCAAGGTATTCTCTCTTACAGACTCTAAAAAGGATAAAGATTATTACATAAACGGCGGTTTATCATCAAAAAATAATATGTTAAACCGCCTATCATTCAAAGTCAGACCGTCAACACACAAGGGGGCAAAATGAGCGTATACGTTCTGCCCGCACTCGTCATAATTCTCCTCGTCGTCTGCATTATAAAGCGCGTAAAGGTCTACGACTGCTTTCTCGAAGGCACAAAGGACAGCCTCAGCCTCATCAAAAGTATATTTCCGTATATCGCTTCAATCTTCGTTTGCATAGAGCTATTCAAGGCAAGCGGACTGTCCGCGACAGTTTCGGGTTGGCTTTCAAAGCCTCTTTCTTATATCGGAATTCCGTCCGAAATAACGGAGCTAATTCTACTCGTTCCGCTGTCGGGCAACGGCACGATTGCACTGCTTGAAAGCATAATTGGAGAATGCGGCGTAGACAGTTATCCCGCGCGTTGCGCCGCCGTAATATCGGGCGCGACTGAAACTATATTCTATATCGCCGCCGTATACTTTTCCGCTTGCAAGGTGCGTAAGCTTCGCTACGCCATTCCCGTCGCTCTGTTCTGTACTCTGCTTGGAACGGTCGTCGCCTGCGCGCTATGTAGAATTATGTAGCCTCTGAAAGATTCATTCATATAGCAACATTCCCAGTATTATTAATGGCATTCCCATATCAGCCTGTATCTAATAAGATGATGCTCTCACTTTATTCTTCGGCAAACTCAATTATCCATTTATAGAAATGTCACAACACGTATTATTTTCGCATATTTTGCGCAGACTACACATATATGTGTGAATACAGCATTTTACTCAAATTTGTGTAATGATTTGACTGTCGAGGGAAAAGCCGTGAAGTATGGAGAAGCATTGAGAATACAAAGAGAGCTTGCGGGGCTAAATCAAGTCGAGCTTGCTCACAGGATTGGAATATCTCAACAAAACATCAGCCGTTGGGAGAGAGATGAAGTGTTGCCGAATATTGATTTTTGCGTTAAGCTTGCGGATTTTTACAATATCACCGTTGACGAACTGATAGGACGAGATAAATAATTCCGCTCAAATTAAAAGGACGATGTTGTTGTCGTATCAGGAATGTGGAAGAATATCAATTCCGCAATCAGTCAATGATTTGGCATAAAAAAGAACGACCGTTTTATTACAGATTCATTTACGGATTTATTGACGGCTCTATTGACAATCATACTACATTTATATAAATCAGAACTTTAAGCATATAAAATGCGCGTATAAAACGCGCATTTTGATTTGTATTTACTTATCACGGTTATTTGTGTATTGTCTTTTACTCTACCGAATTCTCGCTATCTTCGCTTACGTCACGGGGCGAAACCTCGTCTGTCAGCTTCAAAATCTTATCGCCATACAGCTTCTTGCCCCACTCGATGAGGAATTGATGTACGGGATAGGTTAGAAATATCACAAGCATTCCAAGTAAGCCAACCACGATACCCGCCGCCATTTTCTCAAATACAAGCGTGAGCGACATTCCCGTGCCAAGCACAAGACATCCGACGATTCCCATAACCGCCGCCGTAAATTTTGCAAGCCGCCTCGCCTTTTTGTGCAATGACTTTATTTCGGCAATCTTGCTTCCGCGCGCTTCGGGAAGATACTGTCTGCGAATATCCTCAATCCACCTCTTCTCCTCGCTGTCGGGAGCAACGTAGCTGAAATCGAATTCCTCATTCTTGCGGTTGTTGTCCACTGCCCTTTCTCCTTAATCTTACGAGCAATACCTCGCCCTTATTATCATATAAATAT
>CAMWIB010000030.1 GCA_947174215.1 uncultured Clostridia bacterium | reverse complement strand
CCGCATAATCGTCGGGGTTCATCGCCAGATACAGGCACAGCGTCTTTCCGCGCATTACGAAACGCGCAAGATTATTTCTGCCATGATTGAAGTTTTCATGACCCCAAGAAATTCTGTTCTTGACCTTCTTGTAGGACAGTATGATGTTTTTGAGATATGAGTAGTATGCTTTGGTTTCGTCCTTTGACTGAATCAGTCTTGCGGTGAATGACTTGCGGTATCTTACGATAATCGCCATACCCGTGGACTCGTCTACGCTGCGAATGACGACGGTTTCTTCTTCCTCTTCCTCGGCGACTGCTTCAACTTCAATCTCCTCGGCTTCTTCTTCACCGTTGTCGTCAACAAGTTCGGGAATGAACAAGACAATCGGATTAACCTCTTCGGCAGCTTCGTTGCTAAATTCTTCTACCGTTTCCTCTACGGGTTCTTCCGCTACTTCTTCGACTGCTTCGTCCGAGGCTTCTTCTGCCGCTTCCTGAACAGGTTCTTCGTGAAGCTCCTCTTGAACTTCTTCAACAGGTTCTTCCGTCGTTTCCTCAGCGGTTTCTTCTTGGACCTCTTCCACAGGCTCTTCCGCCGTTACTTCTTCGGTTTCCTCTGCCTGCTCCTCGACGGGTTCTTCCTGTTCAGTCTGCTCTTCGGCTACTTCCTCTGCGGGTTCTTCTTCCGTTTCTTCAACAGGTTCTTCCTCTGCAACTTCCTCAGTTTCCTCAGATTGCTCATCGGCAGGCTCTTCCTGTTCCTCTTCTGTCTGTGCCGTTTCCTCTACGGGTTCTTCCACCACCTCGGACTCGGCCTCAACGTCAGCCTCTGCAATAGCAATAGGCTCGGCTTCCGGAACTTCTTCCGCATTCTCGTCATCTTTCGTCGGCATAACCACTTTTACGATAGGTTTGCGCTTTCTAAGCACCGTAACGAATACGATACCAAGAACGGTAAGCAAGACGACAAAAATGATAAGCACGGACATCAGCAACAAAAGCAGTTCTTTGTTGGTAATCGCAGCCATTAAGTTTGTCAACATATTCCCTTCCTCATATCCTCGAAACATCATATGTATATTTATATAATAACGTATGATATTTCTATATTTTGAAATATATTATCACTTTCTTTAATTATTAGCAAATGAATTGCACACCATTTCTACAAAAACTGTCTATTTTTTTGCTTATTTTTGCAAATTTTGACATTTTTTGGTATTCGAGGCATTTGACGCACGCTAAAACTCATTATGTTTGCACATTTGCAATCTTTTGCAAGCGCAGAATTTGTGCGTTATCATACCATTTTATCTTAGTAATGCAAATTGTATCATATACATTTATGTACAGGTCAAACGAATAAGTGCGTTGCAGGGCTTAAAACTAAAATTTTCCAGTAAAAAACGCAGTTTTCGACTGTTTTTGGCATATATAAGCGGTTATCTGACGTTTGCAGTTATAGAAATTTCCCAGAACGATTTTCAAAAGTGCATTACTGTATGAGTTTTAGCGTATATAGGAATTACGTTTTAGCACAAAAATGACAAACTTCGGCACGTATTACTACTTGAATTTCATCGAATTATACGTATATATTGATTATAATATATGCGTTATATAGACGTGTAATAAATATAATGGAAATATAATATCAAATGTACGTATATATAATATTTATTATATACTACTAAATATATATTTAATAATACTCAATTAAAGAAATTGTGCGCAACGTAAAAGCCCCGCAATTTGCAGGGCTTTTATCAATAACGAATGATATTAGGTGGATTCGCTTTAATTTTAGCGAATTTCTTCCATTTGGACTACATTATCACTCAGGCATTTCGACTTCCAAATCCTTTATGGTTATCTCATTGCCCGTGACGAGATAGGTATTATCGCTTCCGCAATGCGGACACTTCTTTGCGTGTTCCGTCGTTCTGTACGTTTCCTGACAGTCCTGACAGTAGGATATACCCTCCAAAACTATGAGGTTAAGCTCACAGTCCTGCATATACTTCGTCTTTTTCTTAGACCACTCAAAGCAGTCGGTGAACAGGCTCGGCACTACTGCCGAAACCTCTCCGACCTCCAACGTCAGCCTTGAAACGCATTTGACTTTGTTTTCCTCGGCAACCTTTTCAACCTGCTCTATTACTCGAACAACAATACCCAACTCATGCATTTTGCGAATTACCCGTATACGGATTCTCCTTATTGAATTGCTTGTTCGTCTTCTTATATACGCGACGCTTCTTTGCAAGCTCTCTCGCTTCCTTAGAACCGAGGTGCGCCGCAATCTTGAAGCTACGCTTTACAGCATACTTCAACAGTCCGCCGACCTTCTTCTCTGCAACGAGCATCTTGGAATGCTTCGGATGGTCCCTCAGAAGGTGAATTGCGTCGAACTGGCACTTTGTAGTACACAAGCCGCAACCGATACACTTGTTGGGGTCAACGTACGACGCGCCGCAACCAAGGCAACGGTTGGTTTCAGTCTTGACCTGCTCCTCTGTGAGAGTCTTATGCGCGTCCTTAAAGGAGTTCTTGAAGTCGATGGAATCGTCCATACCCGCTTCCTGTCTGCCCGCCTTGTCATATGACGGATACTTCAAATCTTCCTTATTAAGCGTTATGTACTGTCTTCTATCTCTACCGATAGTCATATGCGCATTGGGACGTACGTGACGGTGCAAGCTCTCCGCCGCCTCGTGACCTGCCGCGATAGCGTCTATAACGAATCTCGGACCCGTGAACACGTCGCCGCCGACGAAGATATCGGGGTCTGCGGTCTGATAGGTAAACTTATCTGCAACGGGATAGTTGCCGTGCCAGAACTCTACCTTCGTGCCTTCAAGCAACTTGCCCCACTCGATAGACTGACCGATTGCAAACACAATCTTATCAGCGCTGACGGTGACCGTATCGTCCTCGTCATACTGAGGCGCAAACTTGCCCGTATCGGGGTCTACCGTGCGCAGGCACTTCTTGAACACGATACCCGTTGCCACACCCTGCTCGTTAACGAGAACTTCCTTCGGACCCCAAGAGGTATTTATCTTGATATTCTCCTCTATGGCTTCCATTATCTCCTCGTCGTTTGCAGGCATTTCGTCCTTGGTTTCAAGGCAGAACATATTGACGGACTTTGCGCCGAGGCGATGCGCGTTTCTCGCGCAGTCTATTGCAACGTTACCGCCGCCGACTACAACCACGTCGCCCTCGAATCTGTTTTGATTCTCGAATGACTCACGCAGATAATTTACCGCGATATCCGTACCGACAGCCTTATCGTTTGCAACGCCGGGACGTCTGCCGCCCTGACAGCCAATTGCGATAAAGAACGCCTTGTAGCCCTGCTCTTTGAGTTGTTCAATCGTAATATCCTTGCCGACCTCGACACCGCACTTAATCTCTGCACCGAGCTGTTTGATTATCTCGATTTCCGCGGCAATCACGTCCTTTTCAAGCTTGTAGCTCGGAATACCGTACGTAAGCATACCGCCCGCAACGGGGTTCTTTTCGAATACCGTGGGAGTATATCCCATTTGTGCGAGATAGAATGCCGCACTAAGTCCCGCAGGACCGCCGCCGATAATTGCAATCTTCTCCTTGAACTCGCCGTATACCGACTGCACGAGTTTCTCGGGAACGTAGCGGTTTTCGGACTTAATCTCGTAATCCGCAACGAATTTCTTTATCGCGTCAATTGATACGGGCTTATCAATCAAGCCTCTCGTACAAGCGTCCTCGCAACGCTTATTACATACGCGACCGCAGACCGCTGGGAACGGGTTCTCCGTCTTTATCATTGCAAGAGCTTCTTTATACTTGCCCTGCTTTGCAAGATTGATGTATGCCTGTACGGGTACGTGCGCAGGACACGCCGCCTTACAGGGCGAGCTACCGCTTGCATACGTGTTTGACATTCTCGCAGTATCGCGGTACGCCTCGTCCCAAGCGTACTTACCCCAGATATTGTTGTCGGGAAGCGGAGCGTGAGGATACTTGACCTCAGTTCCGTCCTTATGGCAAAGCTTCTGACCGAGCTTGACAGCGCCGCCGGGGCAAATCTCAACGCACTTGCCGCAAGCCACGCACTTCTCCTTGTCTACGTTTGCGGTATACGCACTTCTCGAAAGGTTTGGCGTATTGAAAAGCATAGAGGTACGGAGCGCGTTACAAATCTTGACGTTGCAGTTGCAGATATCGAAAATCTTTTCCGAGCCGTCGATGTTCGTAATCTGGTGAACGTAACCGTTCTTTTCCGAGAGCGTGAGAATTCTCATCGCCTCTTCCTTATCTATGTAGTGTGCCTTACCCGTTTCGACAGCGTAGTCCGCCATATCGCCGACCTGAATACACCAGTCGTCCACGTCGTCCGTACAGCCTTCGCCGAGCATTGCGCGGGAAGCGCGGCAGGAGCAGATACCTGCCGAGAGGTGTCCGTCATACTTTTTCAGCCAGTGCGAGATATGCTCTATGTCAAGGGATTTGTTTTCCGTCTGAATAGCCTTTTCTACGGGAATGACGTGCATACCGATACCGTCGCCGCCCGGAGGAACCATTTGGGTGATACCCGCAAGCGGAATGAACGTCATACGCTCGAAGAAGTTCGAAACGGTCGGATTCTTCTGAATACGCGCAACTGTGGAGTTCATAAGCTCCGCAGAACCGGGTACGAAGAACGGAAGGCGGTATCTCTTCACTCTCGGCTTATCTTTGAGTTCACCGTCGTGACCGTAGTTGTCGCCGTAGTCAAACTCGATAATGCCGATATCCGACATCTCCTCGTACAAATCGCGGAGCTTCGTCGGCTCGTAGCCCTTGTTCATTTTGAGGAGTTCCTCAAACGTGTAGTATTTGCGCAGCTTCATCTTGCAGCAAACCTCACACATCTCGGGCGTCAGCACCTCTTTGAGTCCCCAGTACTCGGGCGCATTGGAATCCAGTTTTCCAATTTTATGCACGACTACGTCCGTGATTTTCTTGCCGAGCTTGACGTAGCACTTGTCAACGTTCGGCTCGCCCTGATACTTACTTGTGACTTTCTTGTCTTTACACTGTTCAGGCATTTTTACTTTTCCCTCCACTCATCGTTTTGTTTATAAAATAACTTTCGACTTTATCCATATTCTCTCCCGTCTTAGCGGAAATCGGAATAATCGTCGAATTACTGTTTCTCATTCTGATATTAGCGATACACTTATCAAGGTTGAAAGTGAAATACGGCATCGCGTCAATCTTGTTGATAAGCACCAAATCGCACTTCTGATATATGAGCGGATATTTGAGCGGCTTATCGTCGCCCTCGGGTACAGACAGAATGGTCATACTCATAGTCGCGCCCGTATCGAACTCCGCAGGACATACGAGGTTGCCAACGTTCTCCAAAAACACGAGGTCGAGGTCGTCTATACCGAGTGCGTCAAGCCCCTGCCTCGTCATCGCCGCGTCGAGGTGGCACATTCCGCCCGTGTGCAGTTGAACGGACTTGCACCCTGCCTTATCCGCAATCTTTATCGCGTCAACGTCGCTGTCGATATCCGCTTCCATAACGCCTATGCGGAAATGCGCGGACAGCCTCTTTATGAGCGAAATCAAGGTCGTGGTCTTGCCCGCCCCCGGCGAGGACATAATATTCACCAAGAACACACCCTTTTCTTTCAGATACGCGCGAAGCTCGTTCGCCTCTTTATCCGTATCCTCATATATGCTTTTTGACAGCAGTATTGTTTTGACGCTTCCCATAAATAATATTATATATTATAAATATCAAGAATAAAAGTACCTATTTTCATTTTTTTTGCAAATTTCGCCAACAAATTTCTCCAATATTTATTACAAATTTCCCGATAAATCAACAGGATACCATATTCTCGAACTTGGATAAGACGTATCCATCGGGAATTGGCTCAAATCAAATTCTTCCATTGATACTAAATTGAGCCATTTGTCGCCTCGTCTTACGGCTGGAATATAGATAGTGTTACTGTTTGCTTTTACCTCTAACAAATATTTTCGTTCGCTTTCCTGTATACCTGCGACTTTATAATAGCTTTCTGAATATTTGACTTCATTGCCGTCTTTATCCACTTCATAATACACATCTCTATTGATGGTTCTTTTAGCCCAGCAAGAATTAGGATAAACGTCTATTTCGTCATCGCTTATCCTATATCTATACCACGAAGTGTATGGAAAAACTTCATAGCGCGCATACATTCCAAATAAACCGAATTGGTTTGAAAGCCAAGAGTAATCCTTGTGTATTTTTATGCAGGCAAAGCCGTATGGTTCAAATTCAACCAAGAAAAAGCTCAATTCTTCATTTTCATCGTATAAAGGAGCTATCGTATAATCCGTTATGTATTCGTACTCAGAGTGATTATACTTATTTTCAATATATCTCTCTTCAACGCGCTTTGTAACTCTTTCAAGGTGTTCGTTTTCACTATACAAAGTCCAGTAATGTATTTTTCTGTTTACGTCAATGGAAGCGAAAACGACAAACCCGATAATTAGCAACACTAAAACACTTATGATGATTTTTGCAAATATGCGTAGTTTTCTTTTTGAATTTGCCATTTTGTTTGCCTCCTAAAAATAGTTTCAATTTTGCGCTGGTTGAAAGTCACGTAACATTTTCCCAACATTTGGAAATATCTATTATATAATTTTCAATAATTTTATCCAAATTATAAATTGTCTTCTTTTGTATAACTAACATAATCATAAGCATAGTTTCCATCTTCTGATAGGCTATCCAAATCAAACGCTTCCATGGATATCAGGTTGAGCCATTTATCACCACGCTTCACAGCAGGAATATATACTCTGTCGCTGTTTATCTTCATTTCCAACATATACTTGCGCTCATCCTGCGCTATTCCCGCGACCTTAAAATAACTGTCCCTATACTTGATTATTTCGCCGTCTTCGTCAGCTTCATAATATCTTTCACTATAATATGTATTTTCGCCTTGAACCCAGCCGCTTTCAGGCACGTCCGCGCTGTCTGTATAAACTCTATATCTACTCCATTCATAGTTTGAATGAAGTCGTTCATCGCGCAAATATAACCCAAATACTAATGAAGTTTCTTTGTAGTATTTGTTTATCTTAACCATCACAAAGCCGTACGGTTCAATGTCAACCATAAAAAAACTCAATTCATCGTTTTGGTCATAAAGCGGATATATCGTATAACCCGTTATATAATCGTAGTCCGACTTGTCATAGTGGTTTTTTATATATCTTTTCTCAACGCGCGCCTTGACGGCTGCGAGGTGTTCTTCCTCGCTAAACTGTTTCCAGTAATCGGACGGTTCGGGCGGACCGTTGTCAATGAAAATGCCATCGCACGCGCAAAGCAGACTGAGGCACGCAACCAAAATCATCGCTAAGCATATTATTCTGAAAAAGAATTTGATTCTGCAATTTTTCATCGTGTCCTCCTCAAAAAGATTTTGCGCATTTGCTACAAGTAAAAAATTTTTATACATTTGTAAGTTAAATATAACATATGTTTTGCGAACGGTCAATACTAATTCCCCCCCCAGTGAACCCCACAAAACACAAGAGGGACTTGCGATTTATTTCGCAAGTCCCTCTGCCAAGTTTAATATGAAATTTTACAAAAGGTTTTTGTAAGTTTCAAACAGGCGCGCAAGAGTTTCCATATTTATCAAGCCCTTGCCGATTGCCACTTTCAGATACTGTCCGTTTACGGCTTCAAACACGTACTCGGGTACAGGCAACAGCTCTGCAAACTCCTCGTAAGTGAACAGACCGTACGTTTCTATATCGTTATCGAATGCTTCCTTATCGTATGTAAGCGTTTCACCGTCCACATCGAATATGTTTATCAAGCCCGTGATTCCGCCCGGCATGGATAGCATTCCGTTTACATAGTAGCAAAGATGTCCGTACGTTACGGGGCTGTATGCGGTTGTGGTTTCGTGAGTTATAACCACGTCTACAAGCTGAACCTTCATATACGTCATATTGCCGTTTCCGTCCGTGCTTTGCTTGTTGAACATATGCCCTATGTACTTGCTCGCGTCGCTTCTAAGATATACGTACTCGTTGAGGTCGAAATCCCAGAACGCGTGTTCGGAAATAACCTTTACGCCCGTACCGTCCGAAAAATGCAGGTTTATCACCTCGTATACGGCGGTGGGGTCCTTATCGATGAACAGTATCGGCGCGACGTCAAACTTACCCGTGAACATATTCCACACAAGCAACATCTCATCGCCTGTCAGCTCCTCAACCGCCTTCTGGCTACCGTCCGCAAGCGTAATGAGTGTGCCTTCGGCTACGCAGGAAGATTTTTGTCCCCATAAAGCGTATAGTGTGCCATTTGGTGCTGATACAATATCTGGATAACTCGTACCCGAAAAATCAGGTGTAGTATACCAATCACAAAATGTATAACCATCACGATATTGATTGTTTACTCCATTTTCAGCATTTATGTTATATGGATTTGTTGCGCTTTTTGTAAAAGACCTGACTACAAATTCTTCGTCAATTTCACATCCGAATACAACAGGTCGGTTTGAGCTGTTCCAACCTCCCATCCAATAGCTTGGCGGGTTTGGAAGCCATGTGTAAATTGTTAGATTCTCACAGTTCGCAAAAGCATTGGCATAAATTTGAGGAGTTCCCGCAATAATAACACTTTCCAAATTATGGCAGTTTGAAAACGCATCATATCCAATTGAGTAAATATTTGAATTAATTGTTACGCCCTTGAAAAGGCATTCTGCAAAAGCTGAATTTTCAATGGCAACAGGATTGTAGAGGTTTTCGAATGATAGCTCTACAAAACGACATTTTTGAAAAGCGTTTGCACCTATCGTTTCTATACTGCCAGGCAAACTATGCACCATTGTCATACCGCAATTGTAAAATGCACCATTCCCAATTGTTGTTAGCTCCGTGCTTTCTTCAAAATATTGCCCAAAATAAACATGACAATTTGCAAATGCATTTGAACCAATTGTTCTTAAGTGGGGAGTTGCTGAAATTACCCCGAATCTATTACAACCTTCAAAAGCAGAATTACCTATATCCCTCAAATTATTGTCTGCGTCCAAATATACACTTTCCAAAGAGGTACAACCTTGAAACGCATTATTTCCTATTGATAGGACGGTTGATGGAATAGTTATTCTTCTAAGCGCTGTTTGATTCGCAAAAACAGCATCACCTATTTGTATAACTGTCTTTCCGTCAATTCTATCAGGAATGATTAACTCTGTTTCGCTAAGCGGAGCGCGAAGTCCGTCTATGCGCACAAATTCATCTCTTATAATTGTTGTGTTATACGCAACGACCGATTTCACTGCTTCATAGGCGTTTAACCTGCCTTTTGCAACACAATATCCATCCAAATTAGATTGATATGTTGCAGTTTCTATAATTTTTTTCTTTATCAATGCGGCAATTTCTGCATGAGATAGTATTTCATTATCATATTCAGCTTCTTTATACATAGAAAACATCAAAGCCGCAACACCCGTAACAAATGGAGCCGCCATTGACGTTCCGTCCAAATACTGAATTGTTGACGATGAATAATTACTCAATATTAATTCGCCCGGGGCAAAAATACTGACAGACTCTGCACCATAATTTGAATCAGACCATTTAACTCCTTGATGATGTAAAGCCCCGACAGAAATTACTCTATCGCTAAAACTTTCATTATATGAGTAGTCTGATGGATAAATTTTGTAACTATCATTATTTTTTTTATAATTTCCTGCGGCACATACAAATAAACCTTTATAATTTTCTATTGCTAATTTTATTGATTCTACAAATTCATAGTCGGCTATAC